>JANLTQ010000214.1:0-7811 GCA_031363005.1 Acidimicrobiia bacterium
TCCGAAGCTCACGTTCGTGTACGTGAGTGCGGCGGTCACGAGATCCCGACCAGCGTGTTGGCGGGTTTGGGGGACGGGGTGGCCGTCGTCGGCGCGGATTGAGGGAGCAGGAGGAGCGGCGCGAGCAGCGGCACGAGTGCAAGCGCCACGAGGACGTCGAAGCGAGGCCAGGTCAAGGGGCTCGCGTACCAGGCGAGTGACGAGTTCCCCGTCGCAGTGAAAACGCCGAGCGCGACCGGCGCAACGAGCGCGGCGCCGATCAGGAGCCAGTCTGCCGTCGCGAGCCGGCGTCGCCGATAGTGCTGGCGTTGCACACCGCGTGAGCCGCTCACCACCGCGGCCATGAGCAACGCAACTCCTGCTCCCGCGCACGCCAGCGCGATGACGGTCTCTCGTCCGATCAACGCAACGAAGGTGCCGCCGAGCGCAACCATCGCGAGAAGTGACAACCAGCCGGATCGCACATCGACCGCCGACGCCCGTCCGGCGCCAAAGCCGCGTGCGTCCATGGACTCGGACAGCGCCACCGCGCGTTCCATGCCGCGTTCGAGAACCGGAAGCGCGGTGCGCAATACGCGCCCGCGCTTGGCCGCGTGCCCGCCGGTGCGGGCCCGGTCGGCATCGCGCACCGCGCCGATGGATTCGATCGTTGCCGGAACGAACGCGAGCGCCACGGTGATGACCACGCCGAGTTCGTGGAACGCCCGCGGCGTGGACTGCACCAACTCGTAGTGCGACCAGATCGCGTTCGCAGCGCCGAAGACCGCCATGACCCCCACCACCGTGAAGCTGCTCGCGAGTGACTGCAGGATCACTCCCGACTCGATCGTGCCGCCGAGGGTGAACCCGCCGAGGATGTCCGGCAACGTCGTGTGGGGGAGCGTGACGAGAATGTCGATGCCGTTGTGCGTCGTCAGCGCGGCGATCACCACCCGGATGAGCCCGAAGGCGATGCCGACTGCGATGAGCGCCGGGAACGCACGGCGGTACGGACCGTCTGCCGCGTGGGCCTCCACGATGAGCCACGCGATGCCGATCACCAGTGCCACGTACACCGGGCTCGGCGCCAACTCCACGCACGCGGCCACGGCCAAGGACCACACCAACCAGGCGATCGAGTGAAAGGGTCGCGGCGTTGCCGCGGGCCGATGCATTCCCCTAGGGTGCCCGACTGAACGCGGTCGTGCCCAACCCCGGATGGTGGGTGCGACTCAATCGGATGGGGTACTTCCCGTCCGGTGGGTGGAGGAAGCCGGTGGGAGACCGGCGCTGACCCGCAACTGTGAGCGCTCTCGTGGTCGTCACTGACCGCGGATCGTGAGCCAGGACCACCGCCGCGTTCCGCCGGGCAACCGGTGTCCGTTCCCCTCGGGGATGACGATGGGTAGCCCTCGTGGAGAGGGGCTCGCGGAGGTTCTCATGGTTCGTTGGCGACCACTTGGCTTGACCATCTTCTTGGCGGCTTCGGCGCTGGGGTTGTGTGCAGCCCCGGCTCAGGCCGCGGCCGAGCACCGTGCACTGGTGGTGGTGGACACGGGCACCACCACCTACCGACAGCTCATCACCTTCACCGAGGATTCGGTGACCGGGGTGCACGCGTTGGAACTCGCCGGTGCGAACCCAGTCATCTACACGTACTCCGGCCAGGGCGGCGCGGTGTGCCGCCTCTTCGGTGTCGGCCGGGACTCGGGGCCGGGGTGTCTCGGCGGTGCCGACGGCGACAGCCGCTACTGGGCCTACTTCCGTGCGCCGAGTGGCACGTCGTCGTTCACGTATTCGCGTGCGGGTGCCGGGTCGGTGCAGGTGCACGACGGTGACGTCGAGGGTTGGAAGTTCGGTACCGGCCAGGCGCCGGCATGGTCGGCCGTGCCAGCGCCCCCGACGACCACGACGACGGGTGTCCCGACTCCGCCGCCCACCTCGCCACCGGCGAGCAATGGAGGGTCCGGCCCGGTCGTCGGTGTCCCCGGGCCGGCCTCGGTTGGCGCGGGTCCAAATCCGGCGGCGATCGTGCCCGGCGCAGCTGATCCCAATGCACCGACGCCGTCCACCATCGCGCCAACCCCCGCAGTGAGCGACACCAGAGCCCCGACGTCGGTTCGCGGCAAAGAAGTTTCCAAACGGTCGACCGGCCAGGTTGCGTCGGGACCACTGAGTTCGTCGAGTGACGGAGATGGTGGCGGTAGTGCCGGTTCGCTGGCGTTGTTCGCCGTCGCGGCCACCGCACTCGCGGCCGGGGTGGTCTACCTTCGCCGGTTGCGGCGCGCTCGGAGCGCCTGACGCTCGGACGCAGACGCGAGGGTGGCCGATGGAACGTGACGGAACTGCACCCACCGGTCCCACGAACGTGTGCGTGGTCCTGCTCGACTCTTTGAACCGGCACATGGTGGGTGCCTACGGCGGCACCGAGTTCGAGACGCCGAACCTGGACCGGTTCGCACGCGAACACGCCACGCGCTTCACCGGCCATGTCACCGGGTCCTTGCCGTGCATGCCGGCCCGGCACGACATCCTCGTCGGCGCGCTGGATTTCCTCTGGAAGCCGTGGGGTTCGATCGAGCTCTGGGAGCAACCCATCACGCGGGTGCTCAGCGCGCAGGGCGTGACCACCGCGCTCGTCACCGATCACCCGCACCTGTTCGAGACCGGGGGCGAGAACTTCCACGTCGACTTCGACGGTTGGGAGTACGTCCGCGGCCATGAGGGCGATCAGTGGCGGACACATGCGGACCCGAGTTGGATCGGCACGCCCACGTTGCCGGCGCGCTCTGCGGGCTGGTTCTACGAGCAGGTCTTCGGAACGTCGGCGATCCATCGCGGCTACGACCGGTCCCGCACGTTCTTCCGGTCCGAGGATGACTTTCCCGGACCGCGCACGATGACCGAGGCGGCGCGATTCCTGCGTGACGCGGCGCCGCATCACGATCGGTGGTTCCTCTTTGTCGACGAGTTCGATCCGCACGAACCGTTCGACACTCCCGCGCCCTGGGTCGGCCGGTACGAAGACGAGCCGTGGGAGGGCGAGATGTTGATCTGGCCGCCGTACGCCGACGGTGCGATCAGCCGCGGCAACCTGACCGAACGTGAGGGTCGGCACGTGCGGGCCAACTACGGGTCGAAGTTGTCGATGATCGACCACTGGTTCGGTCGTATCCTCGACGAGTTCGACGCCGCCAACCTCTGGGCCGATACCGCGCTCATCGTCTGTACAGACCACGGTCACTACCTCGGCGAGGTGCGCGCCGGCCACGACTTGTGGGGCAAGCCGGGTGTGCCCAACTACGAGCCGCTCGGGCACACGCCGTTGATGATCTCGTGGCCCGGCGTCGACGGCGGGGGAACGTGTGATGCGCTGACTACGAACGTCGATCTGTTCGCGACCATCGCCGACGTGTTCGACGCTTCCGTTGCTCACCCCACGCACGGCGTCTCGTTGGTGTCGTTGGTGACGGGTGCTGCTTCGGCCGTGCGTGACTGGGCCGTCGGCGGTGTGTTCGGCAATTGGGTGCAGGTGACCGACGGTGTGCGCAAGTACGCGCGTGGACCGAGTGGTGACCTGTTTCCGCTCTCGATGTGGTCGAATCGATGGTCGACCATGCCACTCCACATTGCCGGCATCGTGGGATTGCCCGACCCCGACGACCGGGCCTGGTTGGACCACATGCCGGGGTCGGAGATCCCCGTGATCCGCCAACCGTTCGCGGCAGGGGATCGCCTCCCGTTCTGGGTGGGCAACGCAGCCGTCGATCGCCAGGAGCTCTACGACCTCAGTGTCGACCCGGACGAGCAGGAGAACCTCGTGGGCACGCGAGCCGAGCCCGACATGATCGAACTGTTGCGTGTCGCATTGGCCGACCTCGACGCCCCGGACGAACACCTCGCCCGCCTGGGGTTGGAAGCGGGCCTCTAGTGCGATCGTGACCGCGTTCGCTCATGCGGGAGCGGTCACCGTCGCTTCGAGGAAGGCGAGTTGTTGCGCCGTCCCGACCGCGATGAGTACCTGTTCGGCCACGATCGCCGTGTCGGCGTCGGGGTTCGTGATGAACGAGCCATCGCCGTTCCGGAGGGCGAGCACGAGCGCGCCGGTGCGGCCGCGCAAGTGGAGATCACGGAGCGACCGTCCCACGAGTCCGCTGTGGGCGGGCACGAGGACCTCCTCGAGGCGGAACTCGAGGCTGCCGTCGTGCATGACGACATCGAGGAACTCCGCCACGTTCGGTTGCAGGACGAACGCCGCCATGCGCGCCCCGCCGATTGATTGCGGATTCACCACCCGGTTGGCACCGGCGCGTCGGAGCTTCTCACTGCTGTCGTCGCTGCGGACCCGAGCGACAATGAAGAGGTCGGGCCGGAGTGCGCGGGCACTGACGGTGACGAAGAGGTTCGCGGCGTCGGTATCGAGTGCGGTCACGAGCGCGCGTGCTCTCGTGATGCCCGCGCGATGCAGCGTGTCGTCGCTCGTCGCGTCGCCGACCACAAAGGGTTGGCCGAGACTCACGAGGCGTTCCTCGTCGAGGTCGACCATCACCGTGGTTTGGCCCGCGCCTTCGAGGAAATGCGCCAGCGTGGTCCCCACCCGTCCGCAGCCGCACACGATGAGGTGGTCGGACAGCGTCTCGATATTGCGTTCCATGCGGCGCCTTCCATAGACATCTCTGAGTCTTCCCTCCAGCACTACCTCGAACACAGTGGTGAGGGTGTACAGCGCGGTGCCGGTGCCGACGATGACGAAGACGATGGTGAAAAGCTTCGCAGCAGTACCGAATGGTTGCACCTCGCGAAACCCGACGGTCGAGAGCGTTGTCACGCTCTGATACAGCGAGTCGAGGACGGAGAACCCGAGGAGCAGGTAGCCGATCCATCCGACGACGACGACCGCAGCGAGGGCGGTTCCGGCGAGCCGAACCCTGCGCCAATCGTTCACTGCTTCATTATCCCGCGTCGCGCCGGTCCGGCCCGACTTCGGCGTGAGCCGTCGGTGCTGCGGAGCAGGCGGCAGGTCACAGCGCCGCTGCGTTCGCCGTGGTGGAGGAAGGGTGCGCCGATGACGATGGTGTGGTCGATGCCGCGGGCCCGCTGATTGGTGACTTTGGGCTCTACTCGTGAAGCTTCCCGGCCCCGAGTATTTAGGGGAAGCGTCCGAAGTATTCGACGGGAAAGGTGAGGAGACATGGCGACCGAAGTGCGAACGCCGGCAGCAGACCAGATCCCGAGCGGCAATGGCGCGCGAGCGTCAGCGCGAGCTGCGATGCCGATGACGGAACGGGCCGATTTCCGGGTCTGGACCGTGACCATGACGTTCATCGCGCTCGCGGCGCTCCTCGCCGGGATCGTTGCCGTCGCAATCTCTCGGGACGCGAAGAACGCCACGCCGAAACCAGGCGCCGGTGCGGGTGCGGCAGCAGCGGAGCCGGGACAGACGATCGACTTCAACGCGGACAAGCCCGCAGGATTGAAGGTCCGCGATCCGAACGCACCAGCTGCGCTGTCAGGAACGGTGCACAACCTCACCCTGCACATGAAAGAGGCGAAAATCGAGGTTGCGCCGGGAGTGAAGCAGACAATGTGGACCTTCGGCGGAACCGCGCCGGGGCCGGTCTACCGCGGCAAAGTCGGTGACACGTTCAACATCACGATCATCAACGACGGGACGCTCACGCACTCGATGGACTTCCACGCAGGGATGGTGTCGCCCAGTACGGCCATGGTATCGATCGACCCCGGAAAGTCCCACGTGTACACGTTCCGCGCGAACCACGCCGGCATCTACATGTACCACTGCGGCACTCCGCCGGTCCTGATGCACATCGCGGCGGGCATGTACGGCGCACTGATCATCGACCCGCCCGGGCTCGCGAAGGTCGATCGGGAGTTTGTGATGCTGCAATCGGAGATCTACACGGGACCGAAGGGCGCCATCCCCGACATGGCGAAGTTGCTCAACGAGCAGTACGACGCGGTCGTGTTCAACGGTTACGTCAACCAGTACAAGTACGAGCCGATCCGCATCGAACCCAACCAGCATGTGCGGGTCTGGGTCCTCGATGACGGTCCGTCGCAGAGCAGCTCCTTCCATGTGATCGGGACGATCTTCGACACCGTCTACAAAGAGGGCGCGTACCTCCTCGGACCCGAGCCCGGGGCGGGTGGATCGCAGTCGTTGGACCTGGCCGCCGCGCAGGGCGGTTTTGTCGAGTTCACGCCCACCGAGGCGGGCAGTTACGCCTTCGTGACTCACAAGTTCAACGACGCCTCGCGCGGCTCGGTGGGGGTGTTCCAGGTAGGAGACGCGCCGGTGATGGCGCACTCGTGATGCGCGGCGCGGATGCGCTTGCCGAGGCCGATCGCGACGAGTTGGGACCTGCGCTGGCTGGTGCGCTGGCCAACGACACCCGTTGCCAGATGTTGCGGTTTGTCGACAATGCACCGGGACCGGTGGCGGTCTCCGCGCTGTGTGAGCAATTCGGCTTGCATCACACGACGGTCCGTGGGCATCTCGCGAAGTTGGAGTCGGTTGGGCTCGTCGAACGAACGACCGAGGCGCGCCAACGAGCAGGGCGTCCGAGACTGCTCTATCGGCCAACACCGCGTGCGGCCCGACGCGCTGGATCTGATCCTCGACGCGTGTCCGTACGCTCGGGCTGCGGCCGCCGATCCCCACACGATTTGTGAACTGCATCTCGGGTGGGTCGAGGGGTTCACCGAACTGATGACCGACCTCGCGGTGACGGGGCTGATCGCCCAGGACCCGTACCGGGCCGGTTGCGTGATCGGGCTTCGACGCGTCGGTACGGAGCCCCGAGTCATGACAACCTGACACCCAGGCGTTCGTCATCCGGACGCGGCTCGATCAGTCGGTGCTGCGCAGGAGGCGGCCGGTCAACGAACCCGTGTGTTCGCCGTGGTCGAGAAAAGGTTCGCCGTTGACGATGGTGTGGTCGATGCCGCGGGCCCGTTGCACGAACCGGGGCGCGGCGCCGGGGAAGTCGTGGACGATCTCGGGGATCGGCAGCCACATCGCTTCGAGGTCGATCACGTTCACGTCCGCGTACGCACCCTCCCGCAACACCCCGCGATCCCGATACCCGATGAAGTTCGCAGTGTCCGAGGTCAGACGCCGCACCCCTTCCTCCATGGTCATCACGCCCGTGTCCCGCACCCAGTGCGACAGGAAGAACGTCGGCTGACTCGCGTCCATGATTTGGGTCGCGTGCGCGCCGGCGTCGGCGAGACCCATGATCGTCACGGGCGACGCCAGCAGTTCCGCGATGGCGTCGAAGTCCTCGTTGAGGACCGGCCAGTTGACCACTGCGGCACCGTCGGTCGCGACGAGCACGTCGAGGTAGAGCTCGACGGGCGAGATGCCGAGCATGCGTGCCTGCGCGCCCATCGAGTCATCGATGCCGTAGCGGTACGCGGCACCGATCTCGGGCGTCATCAGGTACATGCGGTCGTAGGAGGACTGGTCGGCGGCGAGTCCGTCGGCGATGAGCTGCGCGCGCACGTTGGGATCGCGCAACGAGGCGACCCGACCAGCAAGGTCCAACGAACGAAGCGGCGCGTACGCCGGAAGGTTGTCGATCGGCGTGTTCGCCGCGAGTCCGAAGAGTACGCCGATGCCGCGAGGCGTGGTCTGCGGACGGAGTTGCGCGCCGTGTGCATTGGCGTCCACCGCGAGTTCGAGCACGCGTCGGTAGTGATCGCCGAGGGAACGCATCTGCATGAGGTTGAACGTGAACGGCCGACCGAGGGTGCGGCTCAGCTCCGCGATCCAGGCCATCTCCTCATCCGCACGCGAGGTGGAGCCGTCG
>JANLTQ010000228.1:0-6928 GCA_031363005.1 Acidimicrobiia bacterium
GCTCCATCGCCGGCGTGCGCAGTACCGAGACGTTCACGTACCTGAAGCTGTTCAAGCAGACCTACGCCTGGGGAACCCGATGATGAACACGGAGAGATAGATAGTCATGACCTACGACGTCGACGATCTGAACGAGAAGGCGCGCCGCCATCTCTGGATGCACTTCACTCGGCTCGGCGCCTACGAGACCAAGGAAATCCCCATCATGGTGCGCGGCGAAGGCTGCTACCTCTGGGACGCGCACGAGCGTCGGTACCTGGACGCGTTGAGCGGACTCTTCACGGTGCAGCTCGGCCACGGGCGTCACGACCTCGCGCAGGCAGCAGCCAAACAAGCCGAGACGCTCGAGTACTTCCCGATCTGGAGTTACGGCCATCCACCCGCGATCGAACTCGCGGCCAAGCTCGCTTCGCTGGCCCCCGGCGATCTGAACCGCGTGTTCTTCACCACCGGTGGATCCGAAGCGGTGGAGTCCGCGTGGAAGTTGGCTCGCCAGTACTTCCGCTCCAAGGGTGAGGGCCAGCGGTACAAGGTGATCTCTCGCGAGACCGCGTACCACGGCACCACCCTCGGCGCGCTCGCTATCACCGGGATCCCGTCCGTGCGTACACCGTTCGAGCCCCTCACCCCCGGGGCCACGCACGTACCGAGCACCAACCGGTACCGGCACCCGCTCGGCAAGGACGACGCTGCGTTCTGCGATTGGCTCATCCAGGGCATCGAGGACCGCATCCTCTTCGAAGGCCCCGAGACCGTCGCCGCAGTTTTTCTCGAACCGGTCCAGAACGCGGGTGGTTGCTTCGTCCCACCCGAGGGGTACTTCCCGCGCGTCCGCGAGATCTGTGACAAGTACGGAGTGCTTCTGGTTTCGGACGAGGTCATCTGCGCGTTCGGGCGGCTGGGTCACTGGTTCGGCGCGGAGCGCTACGACTTCCTCCCGGACATGATCACCTGCGCGAAGGGACTCACCAGCGGGTACTCCCCGCTCGGTGCGGTGATCTGTCGGGACCATCTCGCCGAGCCGTTCCTCGAAGGCACCTCGAGCTTCTTGCACGGCATCACCTTCGGTGGACATCCGGTGAGTTGTGCGGTCGCGCTCGAGAATCTGCGGCTGTTCGAAGAGGAGTCCATCCTCGAACACGTCCAAGCCAACGAGGCCGGATTCCGTGAGCGCATCGAAGGACTCCGTGACATCCCGATCGTCGGTGACGTCCGCGGCGCCGGCTATTTCCTGGCCCTCGAACTCGTGGCCGATCCGGAGACCGAGGCGCAGTTCACGAACGAGGAGGCCGAAGAAATCCTGCGCGGCGTCCTCTCGCCCGCACTCTTCGAGGCGGGGCTGATCTGTCGGGCCGACGATCGCGGTGATCCGGTCATCCAGCTCTCGCCACCGCTCGTTGCCGGCGAGCAACAGTTCGACGAGATCGAAGCCATTTTGCGCCAGTGCCTCACTGACGCATCGGAGCACCTCCCCCGGGTGCACCCCACCGACCGGAAAGACCGTCGCGAAGGCGGCTCGGAATGGTCGTGAGTCCGCTCACCGTCGGAGTCCCGCGCGAGGTCAAAGACGGTGAGCACCGCGTTGCGATCACGCCCGACGGCGTGCACGAGCTCGTCGCCCACGGCGTGACCGTCCTCCTCGAACACGACGCCGGTGTTGATTCGGCCATCACCGACGACGAGTACCGCGGCGCCGGCGCGGAGATCGTCACCGATGTGGCCGACGTGTGGGGCCGCGCCGGCATGGTGCTGAAGGTGAAGGAACCGAACGCGTCCGAGTTCGATCTCCTTCGCCCCGACCTCGTGCTGTTCACCTATCTCCACCTCGCGGCGTATCCAAAGGTGACCGAAGCGCTGCTGAGTCACGGCGCGACCGGGATCGCGTACGAAACCGTGCAGGTGAACGGCGCGCTGCCATTGCTCGCGCCGATGAGCGAGGTCGCGGGACGCATGGCCACGCAGGTCGGCGCTCGATTCCTCGAACGCGAACTCGGAGGCCGCGGCGTCCTCCTCGGCGGGGTCCCGGGTGTTCGTCCCGGCCGCGTCGTCGTGCTCGGCGCCGGCAACGTCGGCTGGAACTCGGCGTGGATCGCGCAGGGCATGGAAGCCGAAGTGCTGCTCCTCGACAAGAACCTCGATCGGCTGCGATGGGTCGATCAGATCCACCAAGGTCGCATCGTCACCCTCGCGAGCAACCGCGGCGCGGTCGCTCGCGCCGTCGCGGACGCGGACCTCGTGATCGGTGCCGTCCTGGTCCCCGCCGGTCGGGCGCCGGTCGTGGTCACCGAAGACATGGTGCGGACGATGAAGCCGGGCGCGGTGATCGTCGACGTCGCCGTTGACCAGGGCGGCTGCATCGAGACTACCCACGAGACCACCCACGCCGATCCGGTCTATGAGATGCATGGAGTGATCCACTACGCGGTCGGCAACATGCCGGGCGCGGTGCCGTTCACGTCCACGTACGCGCTCACGAACGCCACGTTGCCGTACGTATTGCAACTCGCGGTCTCCGGCGTGGCGACGGCGACTGCAGCAGATCCGGCGCTGGCACTCGGTGTGAACACCGTCGGCGGGAAGGTCACTCACCCGATCGTCGCCGACGCCGTCGGCCGACCCGCGACACCACTGGCGGAGGCACTCGCCGCGTAGTTGACTCACAGCCCGTACCGGCATCAGGGGGAAGCATGACGGACCTAGATACCACCGGCCCGGCCGCGTCGCATGGTGCCATCGACAAGGGACTGAAGGCCGGCGCGATCGGCCTCGTCTCGACCGTCGTCATCGGCGTCGCCTCGACCGCACCGGGCTACAGCCTGGCCGCGTCGCTTGGGCTCGTCACCGACTCCGCGGGTGCACAGGCGCCGGCGATCCTTTGGCTGGCGTTCGTGCCGATGCTGTTCATCGCCGCGGCGTACTTCTATCTGAATCGCGCCGACCCGGATTGCGGCACCACCTTCACGTGGGCCACCCGGGCGCTCGGGCCGGTCACGGGCTGGATGGGCGGCTGGGTGATCATCATCGCCGACCTCGTGGTCATGCCAAGCCTCGCCGACATCACTGGTCAGTATGCGTTCCAGCTCTTCGGTGCTAATGGGCTCGCCGACGACAAGTACTGGCGGATGGCGCTCGGAGTGGTCTTCATCCTGGCGATGACCTGGATTTGCGTGATCGGCATCGAACTCAATGCCAAAACCCAGGTCGGTCTGCTGCTTGCCGAACTCATCGTGCTGGTGATCTTTGCCGCAGTCGCCCTGTACAAGGTGTACAACGGCGACCTGGCCGGTTCCGTCGAACCGACGCTCGATTGGGTGAATCCGTTCAAGATCAGCGACGCGTCCGCGCTCTCCGGCGGGCTCCTCGCCGCGCTGTTCATCTACTGGGGTTGGGATACCGCGGTGACCGTCAACGAGGAGTGCGAGGACAGCAAACGCACGCCGGGGGTCGCGGCCATCGTCTCGACCTTCATCCTCGTGGGGATCTACCTCGTGGTCGGGATCGCCGCGCAAGCAATTCAGGGTCCCGGTTTCCTGACTGCCAACAGCGACGACGTCCTGGGTGCGGCCGGCAACCTGGTGCTCGGCTCGCCCTTCGACAAGTTCCTCATCATCGCGGTGCTGACATCGGCCGCGGCTTCGACCCAGACCACCATCCTTCCGGCCGCGCGCAGTGAACTGTCGATGGCCGTCCACAAGGCGTTGCCCGGGTGGTTCGGCCACATCGACCGCAAGCATCTGACCCCGTCGAACGCCACGTGGACCTTCGGAATTTTCGCGTCCGCGTTCTACGCAGTACTCACAATTCTGAGCGACAACGTGCTCGCAGCCTCGATCGGTTCGGTCGGATTGATGATTGCGCTGTACTACGGCCTCACCGGGATCGTGTGTCCGATCTACTACCGGCGCCACATCTTCAGCAGCTTCAAGAACTTCGTGTTCGTCGGCCTCGCGCCGCTCCTCGGTGGCGCGGTGCTGTTCTGGACGTTCGCAAAGTCCACGATCGACTCGTTCCAGAAGCCCGGCACCGAGTGGTTCGGTGTTGAATCGTCCTGGGTGATGGGGATGATCCTGCTCGCCGTGGGGATCCCGATCATGCTGTGGACGGCTTCTCGCGACTCGTCGTTCTTCAAACGCGGCATCGATCCGATGGACCAGCGGCCCGACCCCGACGGCAACGGGCCGGAACCACCGCCGATCGTCCCCGGCGTCGACGCCAGCATTCTCAGGGAGGCGTGAGATGAGTGTGGCCAAACCAGAAATCGTTGTCGGCTTCGACGACTCGGTTGGAGCGGCCGCAGCCCTCCGGCAGGCAATCGCTCTCGCCGACCGCATGGGGTCGGATCTCGTGCTCGTGTTCTGCACCGAACCGCCATCTGCGTCCGCGGGCGGCGCCGGCGATCAGCGCGACGTCATCGCATCGATCGCCGAGGAGGTACTCGGACGCGCGAACGCGCTCGCCCATTCCGCGGGCGTGACATCACGAGGCGAGGTCGTTGCCGGCCGGCCCGTCGAGGGTCTCATCGCCGTCGCCGACGGTGTCGATGCCGTCATGATCGTCGTGGGCCACCACGGCGAAGGCCCGCTCCGAGGTGCATTGCTCGGCGCAACTGCGAACCGACTCCTGAATCAGGCTGAACGACCGGTCCTGGTGGTCCCGGCGACCGAGTAACTCACTCAGAGTTCGGATCGGGCGCGGTCGCCCCGTCGCGCTCGAGGACCTCTTCGCGGAACACCTTGATCTCGCGCGGCGCATCAATACCAATTCGCACCTGATCGCCGTGGACTTCGAGCACCGTCACGACGATGTCGTCACCGATCATGATGCGTTCGTCGATCCTGCGGGTGAGCACCAACATGGAAACTCCCTTCCGTGGGCGGCCCCGAAGTCGTCAGCCTAGGAGCGCTCGAGCAAGCTCGCCCGGGTCGTCACGCCAGCAGTCCCAACGCCATCGCCCGGCCCAACGCTTCGTTCCGATTCCGCGCGTCGAGCTTGCCGTAGATGTGCGCGAGGTGGGTCTTGACCGTCGGCAGGGAGACGAACAGCGCAGCGGAAATCTCTCGATTGGAGCTGCCGGTCGCGAGGAGGCCGAGCACTTCGCGCTCGCGCACCGTGAGCGTCATCGGTTCCAGTTCCTCGTCGGCGAGATCTCCTGCGAGCAGCGCCGGATCCACATGGCGTTCGCCCCCGAGGACGCGGGTGATCGCTGTCACGAGATCGGACGGTTGGATCGCACGAGCGAGCAGGCCGTCCACGTCCAAGCCAAGCAGGTCCGCCAACGTGTCACGCGGCGCCCGGTTGAGCATGACCACAAGCCGAGCGTTCGGAGCGGCATCGCGAATCTGCCGGGCGATCTCGGAGACCGCCAGATCGTTCACTGCGCCGACGACCACCAGATCGGGCGCGTGCTCGATCACGGCCTTCGCGAGGTCACGACCGGAGCTGGTTTCAGCCAGGACCAGGTACTGCTCGGCCGCCAACACGGCGGTGAGACCAGCCCTGACCAGCGGAACGACGTCGGCAACGACGACCGTCGACATGCGGCGAGCGTACCGGCCGGACGCGTCGAACCAGCGCCTCTTGTTCCGAGCCTCGGCAGTGCGGATGCGCGCCTCAAGTCGTCCAGTGGATCAGGGCGTCCACCGCACGGGGAGTCGGGACGGCCCCCAGATCCCGAAGGTCTCGGGCTTCCATTCGACCTGACCGTCGAGCGCAAGATCCGGAAATCGCGTGGCGAGCAGGCCCAGCGCAGCCTGGAGCTCCCCGCGCGCCAAGTGCGCGCCGAGGCAGTAGTGGATCCCGGACCCGAACGTGAGGTGCGGGCCGGTGGACTCGCGGGTGATGTCGAACGTCTCGGGATCATCGACGAAGTCCGGATCGCGGTTACCCGTCGACAGTGCGCACGACACCAACGTGCCGCGCGGGAACAGCACGTCCCGGTACTCGATGTCTTCAGCCGCAACTCGGATCGTTCCCTGGACCGCGCCCAGGTACCGCATCGTTTCATCGACCGCACGCGCCGCGAGTCCCGGTTCCGCAACCAATGTCTTCCACTGCTCCGGGTGCGCAAGAAGCAGCGCGACCGAACACCCGAGTTGGTTCCGGGTCGTGTCGGTCCCTGCCATCAGCACGGCCTCGGCCAACATGACCAGCTCATCGGTGGAGAGGCGATCGCCGGCTTCCTCGGCCGCAATCAACACGCTCAACAGATCGTCGCCCGGCTCGGAGCGGCGCCGGTCGACGAGCGCGTGCACGTAGGTCTCGAGTTCCGCACCCGCACGCTGGACCGCAGGGAGATCTTCGGCCAAGTTCTGGTTGAAGATCCGAAAGATGTCCGTCGCCCAGCGCGAGAACAACTCCCAATCCTCCCGAGGCGCGCCCAGGAGTTCGCAGATGATCGGGATTGGATACGGCTCGCACACCGCGGCAACGAAGTCACAACTCCCCGAGGCCGCGATGCCATCGAGGAGTTCGGTGATGACCTCGTCCATGAACGGGCGTAGGCGATTCGCCGCGGCCGGCGTGAACGCGGGTGCGACGAGACGCCGGACCCGCGCGTGTTCGTCGCCTTCCATCGAAAGAATCGACGGCCGCCGTTCCTCGATCGACTCGTCCGGCAGACCCTGGAGCTGGGGGAGCAGTGACAGCGCGGAATGGAACCGACGGTCTCGCAAGACCGACACGATGTCGCCGTGACGCATCACCGCAAACCCGAGCGGACTCCGCGCCAGCCAATGCTCCTCCCGGATCGCCGCGAGGTGCGCCATCCGATCTGCCCGACTCAGCCCATCCGGCTCGTAGGCCGGAAGGTCGAGCTCGAACGCAGACGTTGCGACCATGGGACTCCTTCCGTTGAACCACATGGGGCGACGTGACGATGCGGCCCGCCGAGCCTACCGACCGATCCCGCGAGGGTGCCGAGCCTCACCGG
>JANLTQ010000238.1:0-2502 GCA_031363005.1 Acidimicrobiia bacterium
CAAGGAGCGCTCACGTACCGAGACAAACGACTCCGAGACTTCGATGCGGCCGCGGTCGTTGAGGTGATCGAGCATCTCGACCCGCCCCGCCTTGCGGCGTTCGAACGCTCGCTGTTCGGTGATGCCCGTCCGGCGACGATCGTCGTGACCACTCCGAACGTCGAGTACAACGCACTCTTCGAAGGCTTGCCCGACGGTCGACTACGCCATCGAGACCACCGCTTCGAATGGACGCGCTCGGAGTTCGCGACGTGGTCGAACAGTGTGGGTGACACGTATGGGTACGCAGTGAGCCGTTCAGACATCGGCCCCGTCGACGAAGCATTCGGTGCGCCAACCCAGATGGCGGTGTTCCGCAGATGAGCACCACGATCACGATCCCTGAACTGTGCCTCGTTGCGCTCGTCGGTGTGTCCGGTTCGGGGAAGTCCACGTTCGGGGCGAGGCATTTCCTTGGCACCGAGGTGATCTCGTCGGACTTCTGTCGCGGACTCGTTGCGGATGACGAGAACGACAGGCGGCGACCGGCGCGGCATTCGAGGTGTTGCACACGGTCGCAGCGAAGCGCCTCGAATCTGGTCGCATGGTGGTGGTCGACGCCACCAGCGTCCGGCCGGACGATCGCAAGCCGCTTGTTCAGCTGGCACGCGACCACCACGTCTTTCCGATTGCGATTGTCCTCGATGTTCCTCCCGAGGTGTGTCGTGAACGCAACGCCGGTCGAACGGACCGCACCTTCGGATCGCATGTGATTCGTAATCAGCGGAACTCGTTGCAACGCTCGATCAAGAACCTTCATCGTGAGGGCTTCAAGCGCGTGTACATCCTGCGCGGTACCGACCAGATCGAGGAGGCCACCGTCGTACGAGAACGGCTGTGGACTGACCGCCGAGACATCACCGGCCCCTTCGACATCATCGGCGACATCCACGGATGCCACACCGAACTCGTCGCGCTCCTCACCGAACTCGGATGGACCGTCACCGACGACGGCACCGACGCAACCAATCCGGACGGCCGCATCGCGATGTTCCTGGGCGACCTCGTTGACCGCGGGCCCGCAACGCCGGCGGTGCTCCGACTCGTCATGAGCCTGGTGGCGAGCGGTCGAGCGGTCTGCATTCCCGGAAACCACGAGAACAAGTTGCAACGCGCCCTCGCTGGTCGCAACGTCAAGATCAGCCACGGCCTCGCCGAGTCGCTCGCGCAGCTCGACGCCGAACCACCCGAGTTCCGTGCGGAGGTCGAACGGTGGATTGACGGACTGGTGAGCCATGCGGTCCTCGACGGCGGTGCACTCGTCGTCGCCCACGCGGGTCTTCCCGAGAGCATGCATGGACGCGCGTCGAACGCGGTGCGCTCGTTCGCGCTCTACGGCGACACGACCGGAGAGACCGACGACTTCGGCCTTCCGGTCCGCTACCCATGGGCCAACGACTACCGGGGCCGCGCCGCGGTCGTCTACGGACATACGCCGGTGCCCGAAGCCACGTGGGTGAACGGCACGATCTGCATCGACACCGGCTGCGTGTTCGGAGGCAAGCTCACTGCGCTCCGGTGGCCAGAACGCGAGTTGGTCTCGGTGCCTGCTGCGCAGATGTACTACGAGCCGTCCAAGCCGCTCGCACCACCGGTCGATGAGCGGCCGACGGACGAGCTCGACCTCGACGACGTCCTCGGCAAGCGCATCATCGAAACCCGGCTCAACGGCACCGTGACGATTCGGGAAGAGAACTCGGCCGCGGCCCTCGAGGTCATGAGCCGATTCGCGGTCGACCCGCGTTGGCTCGTCTATCTGCCGCCCACGATGTCGCCACCGGCGACGAGCAGCCGGCCCGATCTGCTTGAGCACCCGACCGAAGCCTTCGACGCGTTCCGCCGCGACGGTGTGTCCGCCGTTGTGTGTGAGGAGAAGCACATGGGCTCGCGGGCGGTGGTCGTTGTATGCCGTGACACGGTTGTGGCCTCACGAAAATTCGGAGTTGCCGACAGCACGGCCGCGGGAGCGATCTACACCCGGACGGGACGGGCGTTCTTCAACGACGCCGAACTCGAGACGAAGATGTTGGACCGCGCCCGCCTGGCGTTCGACGCGATCGGTCTCTGGGACGAACTCGACACCGACTGGGTGGTCCTCGACTGCGAGCTCCTCCCGTGGTCAGCCAAAGCCGAAGATCTCCTCCGAACGCAGTACGCATCGGTGGGTGCAGCAGCAGTCGCAACGCTCACCGCAGAAGCAAGCGTGCTCGCGGCAACGGCCGCACGACTGGACGACGCGATTCCGTTGGCGGCGCGCGCTCAAGAACGGCTCACAATGGCCGACCGGTTCGTCGACGCCTACCGCCGTTACTGCTGGCCCGTCGACGGGCTCGACGGAATCTCGCTCGCACCGTTCCAAGTGCTGGCCGGCGAAGGACGACTGCACGCGCTCACGCCTCACCCATGGCACATGTCGATCGCTGCTCGTCTCGCCTTGGCGGACCCGGCAACGTTTCGCTCGAC
>JANLTQ010000262.1:0-1806 GCA_031363005.1 Acidimicrobiia bacterium
GATCGAGGAACGCGCCGGACCGGGTCGTGCCGTGGCGGCGCGCCATCCAACCGTCGATGCTGTCCGTGGCGCAGAGGAAGAACCAGAGACCCCACGTCAGCCACGTCGAACCGTCGCGCTCGATGAGAAACAACGTGGGGACCGCGAGGAGCAACCGACCGAGGGTCACGAAGTTCGCCGGCGTTGCGAGTGCGTCCTGACCGAACCGCTTCATCGATTGCATCGGCGTCGTCACGACACGACACCGGCAAGGACCGGAACGGCCACGAGGTCCGGGCCGATCGCACCGGTGATCTCCACCTGGATCCGCGCGCCGGGGCGACCGTGCGCGGCCTCCACACGCACGACACCGTCGATCTCGGGAGCCTCGCGGTGCGTACGACCGATGAGGGCGCTGCGTCCGCCGTCGTCGATCTCGATCGAGTCGACGATCAACTCCACCGTTTCACCGACGAGCGCGTCACGCGCCGCCTGGGAGATGGGTTCCTGCACGTCGGCGCACTCGCGCAACCGCTCCGCGGCGACCTCCTCGTCCACCACACCGTCGAGATGCACTGCGGCCGTCCCGTCTTCGGGTGAGAACGGGAAGAAGCCGGCCCAGTCCAGGTGCGCGGCGCGCAGGAAGGTGAGGAGCTGGTCGTGGTCGTCTTCGGTCTCGCCGGGGAAGCCCACGATGAACGACGACCGGAAGGCGGCGTCCGGCTCCTGAGCGCGAATCGATTCGATGGCGGCGAGGAATCGCTCGCCGCTCCCCCACCGTTTCATCCGCCGGAGCAAGGACGCCGACGCGTGTTGCAACGACAAGTCGAAGTAGGGGACGACGGTCGGGAGTTCAAGCATCGTCGAGACCAGGGGGTCCTTGACCTCGCTCGGATATAGGTAGAGCAGGCGGACCCGAGCGAGCCCGCGCGCGGCCAGGCCGTCGAGGCGACGCAGGAGCGGCGCGAGCGAACCGGGCTCGCCGATGTCTCTTCCGAACCAGGCAAGGTCCTGCGCAACCAACACGATCTCGGCGACGCCGCCGTCGACCAGTGATGCGACTTCAGCTTCGATGGACTCGATGGTGCGCGACCGTTGTGCGCCACGGAACGACGGGATCGCGCAGAACGCGCACGCGCGATCACAACCCTCGGCCACCTTGACGTACGCCCACGGTGCGCGTGGCGCAGGACGGGGCAACTCCAACAGGTCGCGAACGCCCGTCGGCTTGCGGCCGCGTAACACGACGTCCACGAGCGAGCCTTCGTGTGCGAACCCCACCACCGCGTCTGCCTCGGGAAGTGCCGCGGCGAGTTCGTCGCCATAGCGCTCGGCCATGCAACCCGTGAGCACGAGCCGCGCGCCGGCCTTGCGCGAGTCGGACAGCGCCAACGCGACGTCGATCGATTCTTGACGCGCCGCGTCGATGAATGCGCAGGTGTTCACGACCACGAGGTCGGCGTCCTCGGCCCGGTCCGCCGGCGTGAGACCGTCGGCCAGGAGACTGGCGACCACTTTGTCCGAGTCCACCGCGTTCTTCGGACAGCCGAGCGTCTCGACGTAGAAGCGTTCGGTCACGGCCGGATAGTACTGGTCCGCTTCTCCATACACTCCGTCCATGAGACAAAGCGAGGCGCCCCGAAATCCGAAGGCGAGGGACGCACGGCACGCGGGTTCACCGGTCCGCGCTCCCGAGCCGGGGCCCGAGCGGCCTGGCCCGCAGGGCCAAGAGCGGAAACCGAAGGCGAGGGACGCACCGCACGCGGGTTCACCGGTCCGCGCTCCCGAGCCGGGGCCCGAGCGGCCTGGCCCGCAGGGCCAAGAGCG
>JANLTQ010000306.1:0-7210 GCA_031363005.1 Acidimicrobiia bacterium
CGCCAGCGGGTTGTTGCCGTCCACGACTTCCGCGTGCATGTTCTCGGCATTGAATGCCGCGCCGATGCGCGCTACAGCCTGCGTTTGCGCGGGGTTGGGCTCATGGTTGGGGACGAAGAGATGCCCGGCGCTCGCCTCGGCTGCGAGTACCGACCCGGGACTTGACCCCGACGTCGACACGCCGTGGGCGTTGATCTTCACGAGCGGTACGTCGGACGCGCCGAAGGCCGTGATCTGTTCACAGCGCCGCCTGCTCGTGACTGGCAACCGGATGCGCATGATCATGGATCTGACCGCCGACGACGTCGGGTATGTGTGTATGCCGCTGTTCCATTCGAACGCGGTACAAGTGGGGTGGGCGCCGTCGCTTGTCGCCGGGTGTTCGATCGGTCTCGCCCGCAAGTTCTCGGCGTCCGGCTGGCTTCCCGACGTTCGCCGCTACGGCGCGACCTACTTCAACTACACGGGCAAGCCGCTCGCGTACCTCCTGGCCCAGCCCGAAGGTCCGAACGACGCGGAGAACTCGCTGCGGGTTGCGTTCGGCAACGAGGGCTCTCCGGCGGTGGTCGACGAGTTCTCGCGGCGCTTCGGCATCGAGGTCATCGACGCGTACGGCGCGACCGAAGGTGGGGTTGCGGTCAACCGGGACGTCGAACACCGCGCGGGTGCACTCGGAAAAGTCACACCGAACGTGAAGGTCGTCGATGACGACGGCGCCGAAAAGCCTCGCGCCGAGTTCGACGAAGGTGGTCGACTCACGAACGCCACGGACTGCGTCGGGGAGATCGTCAACACCGGCGGCGTCGGGCCGTTCGAGGGTTACTACAACAACGCCGCCGCCAACGAGAAGACCACGCGTTTTGGTTGGTACTGGTCCGGTGATCTCGGATACATCGACGCCGACGGCTACCTCTTCTTCGCTGGTCGCAACGCGGATTGGATCCGGGTCGACGGCGAGAACTTTCCCGCCGGTCCGATCGAAGAAGCCGTACGCCTGCATCCCGACGTCGTGCTTGCGGCGGTCTACGGCGTGCCCGACGATCAGGCCGGCGACCAAGTCATGGCTGGACTCGTCCTCGCCGACGGGGCGGCGTTCGATCCCGAAGCGTTCGCCAGCTGGTTGGACGCGCAACCCGACATCGGTCCGAAATGGCGGCCGCGCTATGTCCGGGTCGTCGTCGATCCGCCGACCACCGGCACGTTCAAGATCGTCAAGCGCACGCTGGTGCATGAGAAGTGGCGGTCCGACCGTGTCGACGGTGACGCGATCTTCGTGCGCGAACGTGGCGAACCGAACTACCACCCCTTCACGGAGCATGACGAAGCCCAGTTGCGCTCGTCGTTCGATCATCACCAACGCACCCGATTCTGGGATCTCTGAGAAAGGATGAAAATGAAGGGTGGTGAGCAAGTTCGGGCGGTGGGGTTCGACCATCTGGTGTTGATCACGGCTGATGTCGAACGCTCGCTTGCGTTCTATCTCGATGAGCTCGGCATGGAACCGGTGCGGGTCGACGAGTGGAGACGCGGCGAGGTGTTCTTCCCCTCGGTCCGACTCAATGAGTCGGCGATTCTCGACCTCTTGCAGGGCACGCCCGAAGCCAAGAACGTCGACCACATCTGTCTCGTGATCGAGCCGGTCGACCTCGCCGCGCTCGCCGAATCCGGACGGTTCGAGGTCGTCGGCGGCCCGGCCGAATTGTTCGGAGCGCGGGGCCAGGGTCAGGCGCTCTACGTGCGCGATCCCGACGGCAACGTGATCGAGTTGCGTCACTACGGAGCGTCGTAGAAATGGACCGAAACGTCCTGCTACCGTTCCTTCCCGAGGGTTTGCCAACTCCGGCCGGCCCCGATGCACAGTCAGGAAATGGCACATGGCAACAGGCACCGTGAAGTGGTTCAACGCCGAGAAGGGCTTCGGCTTCATCTCTCGTGAAGGCGCTGACGACGTGTTCGTCCACCACTCGCAGATTCAGATGGACGGGTACCGCACCCTCACCGAGGGTCAAGCCGTCAACTTCGACGTCGCGCCCGGCCGGAAGGGCGAAGAAGCACAAAACGTCACGGCGGCCTGACCGCCCGATCGTTCGAAACGACTCGACCCCCGACGTGAAGTCGGGGGTCGAGTCGCGTCCGCGCGCCGGTGCCAACGGACGCACGAGTGGGCGTCAGAGCAGTTTGCGCAAGAGCTTGCCCTTGATGCCGGTGTAGGGCGGGTAGGCGACGCTCGGGTCCAACTTCGTCGGGCGGGTGAGCACGCTCTTGCGGTGCGTGAACGTCTCGAAGCTGGCGCGGCCGTGGTAGGCGCCCATGCCGCTCTCGCCGACTCCACCGAACGGCAAACCCGGGACCGTGATGTGGAACAACGTGGCGTTCACGCACACTCCGCCTGAGCTCGTGCCCTCGACGACGCGCGTCGATGCTGCCGCGTCCTCAGCGAACACGTAGAGCGCCAACGGCTTGTCGTGCGCGTTCACGTAGTCGATGGACGCGTCGAGGTCGTCGACCGCGACCGTCGGGAGGATGGGGCCGAAGATCTCCTCCTGCATGATCGGTGACGAGGGATCCGTGCCGCGTAACGCGGTCGGCGCGTAGTAGCGCATCGACGCGTCACGAGTGCCACCGAACACGGCCTCACCGGCACCGTCCGCATCGGCGAGCGCGCTTAACCGATCGAAGTGGCGCTGGTTCACGATGCGGCCGTAGTCGGGGCTCGCGGCCGGATCAGCTCCGTAGAACGAGCGGACCGCATCGGCCATCCGCGCCAGCAGCGGAGCTTCGACGGTCCGGTCGACCAGCACGTAGTCCGGCGCGATACAGGTCTGGCCGGCGTTCAGGAACTTTCCCCATGCGATCCGGCGGGCGGCCACGTCCAGGTTGGCGCTGCGGTCGACGATCACCGGACTCTTGCCACCGAGTTCGAGAGTGACCGGCGTGAGGTGGCGCGCCGCCGCGGCCATCACCACGCGGCCCACTGTGCCGTTGCCGGTATAGAAGATGTGATCCCATCGTTCGTGCAGTAGCGCAGTGGTTTCCTCCACGCCGCCTTCGACGATCGCGAACGCGTCGGGATCGAGGTAGCGGGGCACGAGCCGCGCCAGGGCGCGTGACGAATGTTCGGCCACCTCGGACGGCTTGACGACGGCCGTGTTCCCACCGGCGATCGCGCCGACGAGTGGAGCGAGGACCAGTTGGATGGGGTAGTTCCACGGTCCGATGATCAGCACCGCGCCGAGCGGGTCACGATGAATACGCGCGGTCCCGGGCTGTTGCTTGACCGGAACCTTGGTGCGGGTCGGCGTCAACCACCGGTCCAGGTGTCGGAGCGTGTCCGCGATCTCCGCGCGCACGAACGCGATGTCGGTGATGAACCCTTCGAGCGACGGCTTTCCGAGATCGAGTCGCAGCGCCTCGAGGAGCTCGGCCTCGGACTCCACGAGGAGCCGGTCCAGCGCCCGAAGTTGTTCCTTGCGCCACTCCACCGGCCGAGTCCGACCGGAGTCGAAGGTGGCGCGCACGCGGCCGACCACCGCGGTGGCCGAGGGAGTGGTGCTGGTGGGTTCGAGCGTCGTCGTCATAGGCGCCAGGCTAGGACGGACCCGAGGAGAGATCCCGAGGTTGCCGATCAGTCGAGCAGGGTCGGAACGACCGAGACATCCCGGGCCACGGTCACGTCACGCGAATCCGGCGGCGCGGTGGTATCGGGCCAATGTCCGTCCCGGCGCAGATACAGCGGCCGGAACCCCACTGCGAGCGGACCCTCGACGTCCGGCCCCCACGTGTCGCCGACGAAGAGCGTCTCGGCTGGGTTCGTCCCCGCCTCGGCGAGCGCAGCGGCGTAGATGCGAGGATGGGGCTTGCGGGCGCCGACCCAGGCCGAGGACACCTGCGCGTCGACAGCGTCGGTGAGGCCCGATTCCTCGACCGCCTCGCGCAGATCCCAATCCCAGTTGGAACAGATCACGATGCGCACGCCGCGATCCCTCAACCCGGCGAGCACCTCGGGCACTTCCGTGTAGGCCTCGAGTTGGCGGTTCGATGCTCCGGTCCGGAGTTTCTCGATGATGGTTTCGTACTCGCCGGGGTGCACATCGGTGGCGGACAACATCGCAAGGGTTCGTTCGTGCTGCCACGCGACGTAGTGGTCCCGGCTCTGCGAGTGCTCGTCGTGCACCGCGCCGTCCAGGCCGTCGGCGAAATAGATGGCGCGCTGCTCGTCCGAGAGGGTGTAACCGTGCTCGGTGAGAACTTCGTCGGCGGACACCCAGCGGGTGGCACGCGCCAGGGTGCCGTAGAAGTCGAAGAGCACCGCTGAAATCGTCATGCGTTCGCCGTGCCGAGGATCGCCCCGAGGTCGAGTTCGCCGGCGCGGGTCTGCAACCCGGCCGCGAGCGCGGCGTCGAACCGGGTGTCGAGTTCCGGGTCGGTCATGGTCGTGTCCCATGCGGCCTGCTCGGCGAGAAGCCCGGGCTCGAACGGAGGCGCCGCCGCGTCGACAGCCCGCTTTGCAGCCCGCACCGCGTGCGGGGGATACGACGCGACGCGCGCTGCGAGGCGGTCGACGAACGGTCGAAGTTCCGCGTCGGGAAGTGCACGATTGATCCATCCGTACTGCGCAGCCGTGACGGCATCGAAGTCGTCACAGCCGAGCGCGATCTCGAGCGCGCGAGCGCGGCCGGCGAAGCGACCGAGCCGCTGCGTCCCGCCTCCGCCGGGGATGATTCCGAGCGCGACTTCAGGTTGCGCAAACGTCGAACGCGTCGACGCGAAGCGCAGGTCCAGGCTGAGCGCGAACTCGCTTCCGCCGCCGCGTGCAACGCCGTCGATCTCCGCAATGGTGAGCTGGGGGAGCGTTCGGATCCGCTCGAGCAGGGAGTGGAAGAAACCGAGTTCGGTTGGTTCGGGTTGGGGCGTGCGAGGGAGGGCGCGGATGAGTTCGAGGTCCGCGTGCGCGATGAAGAACTCGGCGTCGGCGCTGCGAAACACCACGACGCGCACGGTCTCGTCGACCCGCAGCGCAGCCTCGAGGTTCACGAGGTCGATCATCATCGCGGCGTCGAGCAGATTGATCGGGGCGTGGTCAATGGTGACGGTGGCCACACCGCTCGCAACGGCGACGTGCAGGGTGGTCAGTTCGAGGTCCACGGCGAGAGCATTGCAGACCCGCAGGTCAGAAGGCCTTTGCTCCCGAGCCCTCGTCGTGCGCAGGGTCGCACCGGTAGGATTTGTGGATGCCTTCCACCCTTCCGGCGCTCACGCGTGCGCCCGAGGAGCGGGTCAACTGGGTGTCGTCGATTCCTTTCTTCCTCGTGCACGTCGCGTGCCTCGCGGTCGTGTTCACCGGAATTTCCACCACCGCGCTGATCCTGCTCCCGATCATGTTCCTCAGCCGGTCGTTCTTCGTCACCGCGGCCTACCACCGCTACTTCTCCCACAAGAGCTACAAGCTGAACCGCTTCTGGCAGTTCGTCTTTGCGTTCCAGGCCGAGGCGTCCGCGCAGAAGGGCGTGTTGTGGTGGGCGGCGAACCACCGACACCACCACCGCTACTCGGATACGGACATCGACATCCACTCGCCGCGCAAGGGCTTCTGGTGGAGTCACGTCGGGTGGATCCTGTCGGACAAATACAAGGACACCGACCTCACCGCCATCAAGGACTTCGCCCAGTACCCCGAGTTGGTGTGGCTGGACAAGCACGAAGGCATGCCGCCGTGGATCTACGGCATCGCCGCGTTCGCGATCGGCGGTTGGTCCGGCCTCGTGGTCGGCTTCGTCTGGTCGACGGTGCTGTTGTGGCACTCGACGTTCCTCGTGAACTCGGCCGCACACGTCTTCGGGCGTCGTCGGTACGAGACCACGGACACCAGCCGGAACTCGATGCTGATCGCACTCGTCACCGGTGGCGAGGGGTGGCACAACAACCACCACCACTACCAGGCATCGGCCCGCCAGGGTTTCTTCTGGTGGGAGATCGACATGACCTACTACGTGCTCAAGGCCATGAGCTGGGTCGGCATCGTCAAGGATCTGAAGCTGCCCCCGACACGCGTGCTTCGGCCCGAGTCCGCGCCGGAACCCGAACCCGAGTTGGTCGCCGCGTAACCAACTCGCGACTCCATTCCCGGACCTGCCCGAGGGTGAGGTCAGGGCGGCGGGCGGGTTGAACCTAGGGGGTCGAGGCCGGCGAGGGCGCGGCTGGCGCGGATCGCGAGGGCGACGATGGTGAGCGTCGGGCCGTACCCCGTCGACGTCGGGAACACCGACGAGTCCGTGCAGATCACGTTCTCCACGCCGTGCAGGCGTTGCCAACGATCGAACACGCTCGTCGCCGGGTCGTCGCCCATGCGCGCACTGCCCATGATGTGACGGGAGATGGGGGTCCGGCCGCCGGGTCGATCGGCCATGGAGCCGGTCAGCGGGGGAGATGTGGTCCAGAAGGTGTTCTGCGCGCCCGCCGCCCGCATCACCGCCTCCAGACGCGGCGCCCAATGTTGGGCGCACGCGATCTCGTGACGGTGCGGTGCGTAGGTCGCCCGGCCGACGGGCAGCCCGTACACATCGCGAACGCGCGGATCGAGGTCGATCCGATTCGTGGCTTGGGGAAGATCCTCGCCCTGCATGGTCAGCACGGCCATGCGGTCTCGCGTCATCGACTGCATCATGAGCTGGGAGTGGAGCTCACCATGGGGGAGGTGGACGCCCTCGAGGATCGGGTGACCTCCGGCTCCGTGTTCGACGATCCCACCGCGGATGAATGGGAGGTCGGCCGCGCGGGCGGCCGCCATCGCGTCGGCGTCGGGAACGATCGGGTCATCCATGAGGTGGGTGACCGATCGACCACGATGGCCGTGCAGTCGCTCGGCGAACATGCCCAGGACGTAGGTCTGGAAGTGGAACTGCAGGAACCGTCCGACCACGTTCGGGTTACCGAGCTCGGTGCGGAGCAACAGGCGCGGCGTCTCAAACGCGCCGCCCGCAAGCACGACGTGGCGGGCCGAGACCTCGTGGGCGACGAGATCGCGATCGAGGTACCGGACGCCGCGCGCCCGCTTCCCCGTGCCGGCGAGCAGTACGTCGGTGACCACGCATTCGGCGCGTATCTCACAGTTGCCGGTTCGCAGCGCATGGCGAAGGGGAGCCACCGGATCACCCTTGGCGTCGATCGGGCAACCGAAGTATCCGCAGAATCCGCAGTTGTTGCACGCGGG
>JANLTQ010000317.1:0-1503 GCA_031363005.1 Acidimicrobiia bacterium
GACTCGGTCACCATCCCGTTGCCGTAGTCGATCTGGAGCACAATCGCGGCGAACCGCTCGCCCCGCACGGCGAGAGTCTCGAGGTCCCATCGTGGCTGCCCAGCAGCACCGGTTTGCCAAATGCTCAGGAGGACCTTCGGATAGGACTCAGCATCCGCGTTGGGAAAGGTCCATCCGCGGCGACGGTCCTCGTACGCGAAGTCGTCCGAGAGTGCTGCCCGCAACACGTCCTCGGGCGGCGCCCCCTCAGCGAATACCGCAACCATGAACAGCACGGCTTCGCTCGCAGTGTTCGATGGCCCGTCGCCCACCGATGCGACTCTACCGACAACCAACTGCGCCTGCTCCAACCCCGGTGAGTAATGCCTCGCACACCCAGGCGTCACGTGCCCAGAGGGGTGCAGCGACCGCGAGTCTGATGATCGTTCGACTGCGTGGTCGTCGGGAGATGAAGGTTCGTGATCGGAGACGAGACATTCGTCGACCTCGGCCCTCGGGTGTGCAAGCGTCGTGACGTCCCACTCGTCGAGGTGAGGAGCGCCGCGCCATGCAACCCGAAGCCATCGCCGCGTTCGCGTTGGATCTGCCCGAGGTCACCGAGGAGCAGCCGTTCGGCCCTGAGGTCGACGTGTACAAGGTGGTAGCGAAGGTGTTCCTACTGATCGCGCCCGAGAGCACTCCACCGACGATCAGCGTGAAGTGCGAACCCGGCCTCGCGGTTGCGCTGCGGGCCGAGTACGAGGCGGTCATCCCCGGCTACCACCTCAACAAGAAGCACTGGAACACCGTGATCCTCGACGGCACCATTCCCGACGACGAGATCGAGGAGATGGTCTCCCATTCCTACGAACGGGTCGTCGCGGGTCTGCCGAAGGCGATACGTCAGCGACTGGCGCGGACGGACTGACCGAGCGAGCTCAGATGAGGGTGAGGCCGCCGTCGACCGCGAGGGTTTGACCGGTGATGTAGCTCGCGTCGGACGACAGCAAGAACGCGACGGTGGCGGCTACTTCCCATGCCGTGCCCTGGCGGCCGAGGGGGACCGGGGTGCGCTCGCGTGACGGCCGCCCGCTCGACGCCCATCGCCCGAGCGGTGTGTCGATCAGTCCGGGTGCGACCACGTTGGCCCGGATTCCCCGACGCGCACCTTCGAGGGCGACATTGCGTCCGAGTCCGATCAGGCCGGCCTTCGACGCGTCGTACGCGGGCAGTCGGCTGCCTGGTTTCAACCCGGCGACCGAGCTGATGTAGACGATCGAGCCGCCGTCGGTGATGCGGTCGATGAGCAGGCTCGAGATCAGGAAGTGGGCTCGGAGATTGACCGAGAGCGTGAGGTCCCAGTCCTCGACCGTCGTCCCGCGCAGGCCGGCGCCCCTGCCGATACCGACGTTCAGCACGAGCCCGTCGATCTGGTCGCCCGCGCCGTCGACGATAGCGGCGCAGCCTTCGGGTGTTGCCACGTCACCGACCACGACCGACGCGGTCGCGCCCGCCTCGGCGACG
>JANLTQ010000322.1:0-6861 GCA_031363005.1 Acidimicrobiia bacterium
ATGTTCGGAATGGTCACGGCATTCATCGTCAAGAGTCCGACGTGACGGTGGCCGGCACGCTCGGACCGAGACCCGACGAAGGGACAGCGCACATGGACATCCTCGTCACCGAATCGGAAGGCGGCTCCGCGGCGGAAGCGGTGCTGGAGCTCGAAGCGGCCGGTCACCGGGTGCACCGGTGCCACGCGCCGTCGGCGCCGGCGTTCCCATGTGCCGGCCTCCTCTCCGGATGCCCGCTCGAGGACGGAACCATCGATCTCGTCGTCGCTGCCCGTGACCACGTGCGCCCGACACCGACGCCGACCGAGGACGGCGTCACCTGCGGACTGCGTCGGGGAATCCCTGTCGCGGTCTTGGGTCAACCGCTGATGAATCCGTTCGAATCATTCGGTGCGGTCGCGGTGACTGGCGACCTGGTCTCGGCGTGCGAGCGGATCGCCCGGTCGCGTCGAGGTGCGTATGAGGAGGTCGCAATCGCGGTCGTCCGCGAAACGCTCACACTCGAGGGCTTGCCGACCGATACGGCGGCCGTGTCCGTCGAACGAATCGACGGTCGTCTGCACGTGCAGATCTTCGTCCCGGCCGAGGTACCGGAACGAGTGCGCCAGCACCTCGCGGTTCGCGTGGTCGGTCGGCTGCGGGAGCACGACCGCCACGTCGAGGGGATCGATATCGGCGTCGCCGACCTCGACGACACACTCTGACGCGATGCGGTCCCGCTCAGGTGTGAGCGGGTACCGACGGAGCGGCTCCGAGACGAATGACGACCGCTAATCCGCCCGTCGTTGCGGCCTCCAGGCTGACCGAGCCACCGTCGGCCTCGACCAGTTGCCGCACGATCGCGAGACCGAGACCCGCGCCACGGTGGCCGTCGGCCGATCGCCAAAACCGATCGAAGGCGCGCGCCCGCTGTGACTCGCTGAGACCCGGCCCTTCGTCGGCCACGGTGATCGTCATGGAACCGGCGGTCGTCGTTGCGGACAACCGAATCGATGTTCCTGCCGGGGCGACCTCGATCGCATTCGCAATCAGGTTGTCGAGCACCTGTTCCAACCGCTCGGGCGTGGCGAGGACCAGTCCCGCATCGTCGACCGCCACCGCGAACGTGACATCGTGCTCCTCGGCGAAGGCGCGCCACGCGTCCACCCGACCGGCGACGATCGGCGCGATCGCCAGCGGCTCCGATTGCATGGTTGCCTGTTCCGCGCGTGCGATGGCGAGCAGCCCGTCGACCAGCCGCGACAGGCGCCCTACTTCGGTCAGCGACCCGGCAACGTCCGCCGTCGCATCCGGCATCTGGCTGACTTCCGATTCGAGGTTCTCGAGCCGGAGCCTGAGCGCGGCCAACGGCGTTCTGAGCTGGTGTGATGCATCGGCGACGAAACCTCGTTGTGCGTGCACCAACCGTTCGAGGCGCGCCGTGGTCGTGTTGAACTGTTCCGTCAGCTCACGAAGTTCCGGCGGGCCACGAGGAACCTCGGCCCGCGTGTCCAGGTTGCCTCGGCCGACCTGCGCCGACGCAGCGGCGAGGCGTTCGATGGGAATCGTCACTTGGCGAGCCAGGCGGAGGCTCACCAGGAAGACGACGAGAAGGGCAACGAGGCCGATACCGATCAGCACCCACCACCCGCGCTGGATCCGAGCGTCGACGTAGGAGGTGGGAAACGTCAACCGCAGCGCGCCGATCAGCGTCGAGCCGTTCACGATCGGCACGGCGAAGTAGAGGATGTCGTGACCCAGCGTCGCCGAGTACCGCGATCCGTTGACCTCGTGACGAGTGAGCGCGGCCTTGAACTCCGGACGGTTCCTGAAGTTCTGGTCGCCCGAACCGTTCGGATCCGAGTCCACCACGACTGATCCATTCGGGCGGATCACCACCACCCGGCCTCCGGTGTCGGCCTGGTAGGCGCGCGCGGCGGCGCGGAACCGGGCGGTGCCGTTGTTCTCGAAGGCTTCCTCGGCGCGGATCGACAACGCCAAGGCGTCGCGCTCGACGGATGCGTTGAGCCGTCGCCGTTGCTCTCGTGCGTACACGATCCCGAGTGGCGCTTCGAGGAGTAACAGGACGACCAAGGTCAGGGTCAGATAGCTGAACAACAGGCGACGGCGCACCAATCACTCCGCCGCGGGGTCCGCGAGACGGAACCCGACGCCTCGCACCGTCTGCACCCAACGCGGATCACCGAGCTTCTTCCGCAACGTGGCCACGTGGACGTCGAGCGTCTTCGTGGGGCCGTACCAATGGGGATCCCAGACGCGTTCGAGAATCGTCGACCGGGTGAAGAGTGCTCCCGGCTGTTCGGCCAGCAGCGCGAGCAGATCGAATTCCTTCGGCGTCAGCGACAGTTCTTCGTCATTCATCACGACCCGATGAGTTCGCGCGTCAATCGTCAGCGCGCCGATGCTCGTGACCTCGGACGACTCGTCGTCCTGACCACGGTCACCCGCGCGCCGACTCACCGCTCGGATCCTTGCGACGAGCTCACGAAACCCGAACGGCTTGACCAGGTAATCATCAGCGCCGAGTTCGAGGCCGACGACGCGGTCCGCTTCGTCACCACGCGCGCTCACCACGATGATCGGGACCGTAGAACGAGCGCGGAGTTGATGGCAGATCGCGAAACCGTCCATGTCCGGCATTCCCAGGTCCAGCAGCACGAGGTCATAGTCGGATGCGGCCAGGGCCGCCGCACCGGTGGTCGCTCGGGCCACCTCGAATCCCTCGCGCTCTAGACCACGCGCCATCGGTTGCGCGATTGCGTCGTCGTCTTCGACCAGGAGGAGGCGCATCAGGCCACCTTCGCGCACTTCACGAACTCCGAGTCGATGCTTTGCCCTTTCCTGGCCAATCGCAGAGCGACTGCTGGGGTAGGCGTCTCTACGGTGAGAGCACCCCACCAAGGAGTTCCGATGAACCGCCGTTCCGCACTCGCCGCCGCCGCGGCCATCAGCCTGAGCATCACCGGACTCGCGGCCGCCGCCGGCGCCACGATGCACGTGTTCGACGCTGCCGAAGCAAGTCCGAACATCGGCAAGGTCAGTCCGGTCAGCACCACGCCGCAACCGCCCGTCGTCGAAGGCCACGTCGTCGTCGTCGACGATCCGGTTCCGGCGCCGGCCGTCGAACCCGCGCCGGCTGGGGACGAAGGAGCGCGCGCCGAAACACCCCGGGCCGAACGTCCTCGGACGTCGGTCCCAGATCCCGAGGCTGCGGCGCCGGCGCCTCCCGCACCGAGCCCGTCGAGCCAACCGGCGGCCACCCCATCGACCGCGCCGGTGCGTGAGCCCGGTCACGAGCTCGGGGACGACTGAATCATGGCAACTCGTCGACGAAGTCGACCGGCCACGGCCAGCCGGATCCTGGCTGCCGGGGTCGCGATCGGCGGCGCGGGCGGCGCGGTGAGCTTCATGGCCGTGAACGATCCGCCCGTCATGATCCGAACCGTGGCCGCCGCGGTGCCGCCAGCGCCGCCCGCCAAGGTCATCGTGCTCGAGGTCCAGCATCGGCCCGCGCCGGTGGCACCCCCGACACCGGGCGCCCCAGCTGGCGGTGCAGGAGCCGGCGTCCGTTCCACCGGTACTTCCTCGGCGTCGACCGGCGCGGCTCCCCGCCCGACCGGTGCCTCCACTCCGACCCCGACTGCAGGGGCGCCTGCACCCGCCGTCGCGGCACGGCCGGCGCCGACGCCTGCGCCCGCTCCTGCACCCGCCACGAAGACCGGTCCGTCCTGATGCAATCGATGCGATTCGATGCGATGGGTACGGAGTGCCACATCGTGGTGCTCGGTGGCCCGGAGCAGTCGCTCCCGGCGGCTCGCGCTCGCATCGAGCAGCTCGAAGCGCGATGGAGCCGCTTTCGACCCGGGTCGGAACTGTGTGCCCTCAACGAAGCTCGTGGACGGCCGGTGCGGGTGAGTGCGGACACCCTGCTCGCGGTGACCACCGCGGTCGACGCCTGGCACCTGCTCAACGGCGTCTTCGACCCGACGATCGTGGACGCGCTCGAACGCGAGGGGTACGACCGGACGTTCTCCGAGCTCCTCGCTGACCAATCGCGGCCACCGGAACCCGACCCGGCGCCGAACCACGTTGCGATCGTTCCCGGATGTGCGGGCATCGTCATCGACCGCGTCGTACGGGCGATCACGCTTCCCGCGCACGTCCGCCTCGACCTGGGCGGGATCGGCAAAGGACTCGCGGCAGACCTCGTCGCGGCGGAGGTCATGGCTACGGGCGCCGACGGAGTGCTCGTCAACATCGGCGGCGATCTCCGGGTCATGGGGACGTGCCCACACCCGACCGGCTGGACTGTCCTCCTCGATCACCTGCCCGGCTGCACCTTGGCCCTCGCCGTGGGCGGACTCGCAACCAGCGCGATCACCAAACGGCGGTGGCGGCGCGGCGCCAACACTGCCCACCACGTCATCGATCCGGCCACCGGGCTCGCCGCCGAGGACTCGGCCGCTTCGGCCACCGTCATCGCGACACGTGCCGTCGATGCCGAGACGCTCGCCACCGCGTCCTTGCTCGCGGGTCCGGACGCCGGCGTCGAACTCCTCACCGCACACGGAGCCTCCGGAGTGTTGGTCGGCCGCGATGGCGAGCGCCGCGCGACTGCGGAACTCATGGAGCTGGTCGCGTGACTCCGAAGATTTGGTGGTATCTCGCGCGGTCGTCCGGCCTGGCCGCGTGGTGCCTCGCCGGCGCCGCCATCCTGCTCGGGCTCCTGCTCTCCGGCCGGCTCCGGCGCCTCCCGACACCGGCCTGGCAACAGGACCTGCATCGTTGGATCGGGGGCATGAGCGCGCTCTTTCTCGCACTCCATCTCACCGCGTTAACCCTCGACCCGACCGTCGCGTTCGGTCCGGCCGCGCTCTCGATTCCGATGGCTGCAGGCTGGCGACCCGGTGCGGTGGCGTGGGGAATCGCGGCCGGTTACGCACTGCTCGCGGTCGAAGTGTCGTCACTCATGATGCGACGCATACCCCGTCGATTCTGGCGGGCGATCCACTTCGCGAGCTACGCCGTATGGGTTGCCGGGACGGTGCACGCGCTCGAGGCCGGCACCGATCAAGGAACGACGCGGGCGATTGCGATCGTCGGTTCCGCGCTCATCTTCAACCTCACGGCCTTGCGAATCGTGGGCCGCAAGATTCCGCGACCGCGCGCCTCGAGTCCACGGACCGCGGCAGTGAGCTCACTTCCCACACCACCGGGGACGTGACGGAGCGCGCGACTCGGGGGGAGAGGCGAAAGTCCCGACCCGATCGGCCCTAGGCCCGGATCACCGAGCCTCGACATCCTTCAGAATGAGGCCAATGAGGTTGCTCAAGAATCGCTGGCTCGTCCGCGCCCTGATCGCGCTCGGCGTGGCACTGCTCGCCTTCGAGCGGGTCGCGCCGCTCGGCCTGCACTCGGACGCGAAGTTGACGAAGACGGACAAGCAGCAACTGATCGACGGACTCCGAAAAACCTACGCCGCGGCCGGAATCAAGGGCGGATAGTTGCCCGGCGCGCAGATGTACGAGACGCACATCTCGATCGTGTTCATGGTGGGCGACCAGGCCTTCAAGCTCAAGAAGCCGGTCAAGCTCGACTTCATCGACCTGTCGACGCGTGAGCTCCGCCAACGATGCTGTGAACGCGAGGTGGAACTCAACCGCCGAATCGCGCCCGACGTGTACCTCGGCGTCGCGGACATCGTCGGTCCCGACGGTGCGCTCTGCGATCACCTGGTCGTCATGCGCCGGATGCCGGCGGACCGTCGCCTTTCGACGCTCGCACGAAACGGTGGAGTGACTGAGTCCGAACTCGTCGATCTCGCGCAGGTTCTCGCGAACTTTCACGACCACGCCGAAAGGTCAGCGGCGATTGCCGCTGCCGGGACCGTCGACCGCATCGGCGAGCGGTGGGACGCCGGCTTCCACGAGATCGCGCCCTTCGTCGGACCCGTGCTCGATCCTCAGACCGAAGAACAGATTCAAATGCTCTGCCATCGCTACCTCGCGGGGCGGAGGCCGCTGTTCGCGGATCGCGTCTCCAGCGGCAAGGTACGAGACGGTCACGGTGACTTACTGGCGGACGACGTGTTCCTCCTCCCCGACGGCCCACGCGTCCTGGATTGTCTCGAGTTCGACGACCAACTCCGCTACGGCGACGTGCTGGCCGATCTCGCGTTCCTCGTCATGGACCTCGAGCGCGTGGGCGCACCGGACCTCGGCACGGCTCTGCTCGCCCACTACGGCGAACTCGTCGGCCAACGGTTCCCCGCGACGCTCACCCACCACTACATCGCCATGCGCGCCCACATCCGGGCCAAGGTCGCGTGCCTGCGCGAATCCCAAGGTGACCCCGATGCGGCGGACGAAGCGCGCCGGCTCCACGAGATGACACGCGCCCATCTCGAGCAGGGTCGGGTCGCGCTGGTGCTCGTCGGCGGCGCGCCCGGCCCCGGCAAATCGACGGTGGCCGCCGGTCTCGGGGCGCAGACGGACTGGAAGGTCATTCGTTCGGACGAGATCCGAAAGAACCTCGCACATGTGGAACCGACGACGCGCCTCGATGCGACGTTCGGTGAGGGCGCCTACGACGACGCTTCGACGGCCGCCACCTACGGCGAGATGCTCGAACAAGCCCGTGGTTCCCTCGAGTTCGGCGAGTGCGTCGTGCTCGATGCCACGTGGCACGACGCCGCGTGGCGCCGCGCCGCCGACGAACTGGCCGCGAGCACCCACAGTGATCTCGTCGAGCTCTGCTGCGAAGCGCCGTTCGCCGTCACCGAACCGCGGATCCGCGAACGCAACGAAGGCGGGCAGGACGTTTCTGACGCGACGCCGGCGATTGCGGCCCAGGTCACGCGGG
>JANLTQ010000344.1:0-4898 GCA_031363005.1 Acidimicrobiia bacterium
GACTCGGGATGATCGTCGAGGCGGTCGCCACCGCCGAAGCCGGGCTCGCCGTGTCCGAGGGACTCGACCAGCCGTTTTATGACCCCGAGTTGTGGCGGGTGAAGGCGGCGGCGCTACGACTCCGCGGTCCGGACAGCCACGCTGCCGCCGATGCGGCGCTCCGCAAGAGTTTGGCGCAGTCGAACGCGCTCGGAGCGCACTCGTTCACCCTCCGAGCCGCGATCGATCTGGTGTCGTTGCACGACGATGACCCCGTCAAGTCCGTGGAAGCGCGATCGATTCTCGACCGCGCGTTGCGCGCGATGGGCGACGGCGCGACGACGGTGGACCAAGTTGCGGCGCGTTCGCTGCTCTCCGTGCGTGCTGGTGACACGCAGTGATGGTCAGTTCCTGCGCAGCGTTGCGACACCACTCCGTATCAACTCAACGAAACGAGGCCAGTCATGGCAACTCCCGTCAACGGTTCCCCGGTCTACTGCTCCGGCCCGATGTTCAGCGTCGGTGATCTCAACGAGCAAGCGCAGGTCGCGGCAACTCTCGAGGCGGCCAACTTCACCACCTACCTGCCGCAGCGCGATGGGATCGAAGTCGGCAAGGTCATGGGCGACATCAACTCGGGCCTCGATCTGCCGATGAGCGAGATCCTCGAGATCATGACGTTCGTCCGCAAGATTGTCTTTGCGCTTGATGTGTACCAGCTCGTCGAACGGTGTCAGTCGCTCGTGTTCAACATGGACGGCCGGGTCCCGGACGACGGCAGCGTGGTGGAGACCGCAATGGCGTTTGCCGCCGGGAAGCCGATTGTGATCTACAAGACGACGCCGATCTCGATGCTCGGAGGGTTCGACAACCCGATGGTCCAAGGTCTCTCGACCACCTGGCAGTACGTGGACGATGTCACCAAGGTGCCGGCAGCAGTGTCCGCCGCGACCGCGGCCCAAAAAGGGGCGGCGTTCGTTGCCGGTCCGCATCTCCAGGCCGTGTTGACGTTGGGCGAGGCGGTGTGGGGTCTGGTGCCCGAGATGCACGCTGCGAGCAACGACACCCCCGCACAGATCTACGCCGCAGTCCAGGGGCTCGAGAAGGTTCTCGGACCGCTCGTGGCCGCAGCCGACGGAGATCCCGCGCCCCCGCCCGCCAGGGCGTCCTGAGCTCGCGCGGTCACGCGGCGGCAGCAGTGGTTGTGGGTGCATCGACGGCGCGGTCGGCGCGTGCGCGCAGTGCCCGCAGCGCTACCAGGGCGACGAGCACCGCGGTCACTCCGCCGACCGCGATCCCGAAGCGGGCGCCGAAGAACTGAGAGACCGCGCCGATGATCGGTCCACCGATCGGCGTGCTTCCGAGGAACGCCACCGAGAACAGTGCCGCAACCCGGCCGCGGTATTCGGGCGCCGCCCGACTCTGCGCGAGGGCACCGGCAGAGGACAAGAAGGCGATCGACGTCGCGCCCATCGGGACGAGCAGGATCGCAAAGACGGGGAGTGATGGCGCGGCAGCCGCACCGAGCATCATCACGCCGAGACCGAGCGCGCAGAACGTGACGAACCGCGTGGTGACTCGCTCCCGGTGCGCAACGTAGAGGGAGGCGACCACCGCCCCGACGCTCATGAGGGCATAGAGCGAGGCGAACTGACCGGCGTCGCCGTCGAAGACCTTCCGGGCCATAAGCGAGATCGTGACCTGGAAGTTGAAGGAGAGCGTCCCGATGATTGCTGTCATCAGTAGGGTCGTCCGGAGCGTCGGACTGGTCCACACGTACCGCAGGCCGGCGACGAGCTGGCCTTTCTCTCGTTGCACCGGTACCGACGGTCGGATGGAGTCACGATCGAGCGTGACGAGTGCGAGGATCACCGCGCCGAACGACAACGCGTTCACCATGAAGCACCACCCGATGCCCGCCGTGGCGATGATGACGGCGGCGATCGTTGGTCCGATCACGCGGGCGGCGGTGAACACCGAGCTGTTGAGGCTCACGGCGTTGGCGGCGTGGTGGTCGGGGACGAGTTCGGTGACGAACGATCGACGAGCGGGGCTGTCCAGCGCGGTGGCGATCCCGAACGTCGCCGCGAGGACATAGACCATCCAGAGTTGGACGACGTCCGTGAGCACGAGCACGCCCATCACTGCCGCGCACACGGCCGCGCCGGTCGAGGTCGCGAGCAGGACTCGTCGCTTGTCGAGGCGGTCAGCGAGTACCCCCGCCCACGCACCGCCGATCAGGACCGGAGTGAACTGCAACGCAGTGACCGTACCGACCGCGAGTCCGTTGCCGTGGGTGAGACGGACGACGAGCCAGGTCAGCGCGATCTGCTGAATCCAGCTGCCGCTCGCCGAGATGATCTGCCCGACGAGGTACTTCCGGTAGTTCGGAGTCTCCAAGGACCTGAACGTCTGACGGCGAGCGTGTTGGAGGCGGTTCATCGGGTGAGTTCCTCCATGATCTCGGATGCTCGGCGAAGGGTGGCGCGGTCCGATTCGGACAACGTGGCGAGCCGACGCTCGAGGTAGGCGTTCTTCTGCTTCCGGTGGCGCGCCAAGAGACGCGTGCCCTCGGCGCTCACCGTCACCCGGTGGACTCGCCGGTCGGTGACGTCGATCGAACGCTCGACCAGGCCCGCGGCTTCGAGTTTGCCGGCGAGCGCGGTCATCGTCGGCGGTTGGACCTGTTCCGCCCGTGCGAGATCGCCGAGGGTGATGGGACCGGCTCGTTCGATGCTGGCGAGGGCCGAGAGCTGCGAAATGGTCAGCCCGGGATCTGCACTTTGGCGGAGCCGGCGGTGCAGCCGGGCGACGCTCATCCGAAGTTGGGCTGCGAGGTTCGTCTCGGCCGAAAGGGCGCCGGCGTCAGTGGACGAGGTGCGAGAAGGGGTGCGCATAGTTCGTCGAACAAATTAGTCCAGCGAACTATTTCCCCGCCCACCCCTTTTTGCGCACTCGAACCAGAAACCGGATGGACTACTTGGCGGGAGAGAACATCGGGTGGGGCGGACCCACACCGAGATAGTCCTCGATCCGGCCGATGCGGTAGCCCTCGGCACGCGCCCGAGCGAAGACGAGCTTCAGGTTCTGGAGCAGATCAGTCCGGAAGTGCATGAGCAAAACGTCGCCGGGGTGAAAGCTGCCGCCGATCATGTCGAGCCGGCCGTCGTTGGTGGCGCCTCGCCACAGGATGAGCGCGTTCAGCTTGCACTCCGCCACCACGGATCGGGTGGTCTCGTTCCATTCGCCGTACGGCGGACGGAACAGCGTGGGGCGCGCGCCGTACCAGTTCGTCAGGTCGTTCAACTCGTCGCAGATCTGGTGACGCTGGTCCGAGTATCCGAGTTTCTTCAACTGCGGGTGGGCGATCGTGTGCGCTTGGATCGTGGCGCCGACGCTCTGCATCTCTTGGAAGAAAGTCTTGCCATCGATCGCGGGCTGGCGAACCAGGAACAGCGTGAGCGGTACCCGCTCCTGGCGCAGCAGCGCGATGACGGCCGGGTCGCGCACGAGGCCGTCGTCGATGCCGAGGAAGATCACCTTGTCGGTCGTCGGGACCTGGTCGATCGCGGCGGTGGTCCGGCTCAACGTCACCGGGGCGGCGGGGGACGGTTGAGCGAGCGGCCCGGGTTGCAGATGCGGGCCCTTGATCGTGATCGCGGTCGGCGTCGTGGTCGTGGAGGTGGACGTCGTGCTCGTGCTCGTGCTCGTGGGCGCGGGTCGGGTCGACGTGGTCGATGGGGCCGAGGACGACGGCGAGACGGCACCGGTCGACGGTGCGGTGATCCGACGGCCGAGGACCTCGACCGAGGTGGACGCGTGGGAACTTCCGCTCGGAATGAGGCCGGCCAACCCGATCGCCGCGGCGATGAGCGCGAGGGAAGTGAGGACGAGGGAGAGAAGGTGGCGAGTCATGGGCGGCGTCCGCGCCGGGCGCGGTCCCTCAAGTGTACGAACTGGACACCCGGAGATGACAGTTCAACCGTCGCGTGGCACGCTCGAGCGATGCCAGCTGCTATTCCCGACATGCGCGACTGGGGATTACCCACGCCGGGTGAGCTCGACCGGGTCGTCATCCTGTCGCCGCATCTCGACGATGCCGTCCTTGGTTGCGGTCGATTCATGGCCTCCCACCCGGGGGTCACCGTGGTGACGGTCTACGCCGGTGCACCTGACCGGTATCCCGAGCCCATGACGCACTGGGACGCGATCGCGGGCTTCGATCCCGGCGACGACGTGCTGGCGGCGCGAAAACGCGAGGACACGCTCGCGTTGGGAGAGCTCGGTGCGACTGCGCGTTGGTTGGACTTCGTCGAGCATCAATACCTCGAGCGCTCCTCATGGATCGGTGCGTCCGACACCTGTGATCTGCTCGAGACCGAACTCCGGGCACTCGATCCGACGGCGATTTTCGTTCCGTTCGGACTCGCGAATCCTGATCACGTGGCGACGTACGAGTCAGCGATGCTCGTGCGCGACCGATACCCCGGACCGTCGTGGTTCGCGTATGAGGACTTCGGCTACAAGCACATTCCCGGTCTGCTGGCCTGGCGCGTCAGTACGTCGTTCCGGCGCGGCGTGTGGCCCACGCCGGTCGCGCTCACGGGTGATCCGAGCGACGTCCGGAAGCGCCGGGCCCTCGATCGTTACGGGTCGCAACGCCGAGCGCTCGAAGCGGAATGGCAGTTGGAACCGAAACTCGTGGCCCCCGAACAGGTGTGGCGACTCGCGAGCCCACCGGCCGGCTGGGAAGGACTGATCGACACGGCGTGACATTCCACTGTCGCGCGCCTAGATTGCACGGGTCGTGCAATCACTCCTTGGGGGACTCACTATGACTGCAACGCCCATTCGCCGCCGCGGCCGCCTCGCCGTCGGCGCCGCGATCGTCGCGCTGGTCGCGCTCGTTGCCACGCCCG
>JANLTQ010000376.1:0-7111 GCA_031363005.1 Acidimicrobiia bacterium
GCTTGACATCCCACAGGTAATGCGAGGTCTCCTGACCGTCGATTTCGCGGTCCATCGTGTTCTCGAACAGGATTGCGCCGAGGATTCGATCACCGTTGAAGCTCGGGCTCTTGACGATGCGGGTGCGCATCTCGTGCATCACCGTGTACATCTCTTCGTCGTTGGAGAACGCCGACTCGTCGACGCCGTAGAGCGCGAGCGCCTTCGGCGTGCTGCCGCCGCTCTGGTCCAGGGCGGCGATGAAACCGGGCGCGGACTTGACCTTCTCCAATTGCTGCTGGTTCACGGAAACTCCCCGTTGAGATGCGGTCGCCGGGCGCTCAGGAGGGCGCCCCGGCAGGATGTTGCGATCGGAGAGGGTACCAACCCGACACCGACGTCCAGGACCTTCGGGGATCGGTGCGAGACTGAACGGCGTGAAGATCGAGATCGGCCCCGTGGCACACGCCAGTGCACTGGCCTGGCTCGAGTACGCCACCGACGCGATTGCCGATCTCCGCCGGGTGGCCCCCAAGTCCCTGACCCCGTCCGCGATCGACAGTTTTGAATCCCTGATCGCGGTGTGGCAGCTCGCCGCGGCGCAACCAGGCCCGTTCCACTGGGCGACCGACGAGCCGCCGGAACGGGTCGAGTTCCTCATGAAGGCGCTGTACCAGGCCGGTCTGGAGATCGAGAACGGCATCCAGCATCACGGGATGCGGCTGCGACCGGCGGCGGCGGACGAGTTCCACATCGTGCTTGTTCGCCAAGTCCTGGACACGCTGGCGCTGGAAGGCCGGTCGAACGCCGAGTTCGTCGACAGTCTGCGCAACGACTGGCGCATCGCTCGCCCGGACTGAACCGGCGGGTCAGAGGAAGACATCGGGGACGAGCCTAGATTCGGCGGTTCGTGAATGCCGGCGACGCACTTCTCATCACGCTCGCCGGCATGGCCGCGGGGATGATCAACACGGTGGTCGGATCCGGCTCACTGATCACGTTCCCCACGCTGGTGGCCCTCGGTTATCCGCCGGTGCTTGCGAACGTCTCGAACAACATCGGGCTCGTCCCCGGCGCGCTCTCCGGAGTCTTCGGGTACCGCCGCGAACTTCGCGGGCAACGCGCTCGGCTGGTCAAACTCATCCCGGCATCGATCATTGGCGGGCTGACCGGCTCGATCCTGCTCCTCGTGCTTCCGAGCGGCGTGTTCAAACGGGTCGTGATCGTGCTGATCGTGATCGCGCTCGTGCTCGTCGTGGTGCAGCCGCGGCTTGCACGCCGACTCGCTCGTCCCAACCACGCGGCCGCGAGCGTGAGCCTGGTGCTCATTGTGCTCGTCGGTCTCGCCGGTGTGTACGGCGGGTACTTCGGTGCTGCACAAGGGATCATCCTCATCGCCCTGCTCGGGATCTTTCTCGCCGACGATCTCCAACGATTGAACGGCGTGAAGAACGTGCTCGCGATGTGCGTGAACCTGGTGGCGTCGGCCACGTTCATCATCGCCGCCGATATCAACTGGGCCATCGTCGGCTGCATCGCCGTGGGGTCGGTCATCGGTGGCCAACTCGGCGCCACCGTCGGCCGCAAGCTCAACCCGCAAGTCCTCCGCGTCGTCATCGTCCTCGTCGGCCTGTCGGCGCTAGTGCGACTTCTGTGACTACGCGCTCGGGTTGGATCCATCGCGTCGATTGTCGCTTTGAGCAGCTGTGGGGTGGTTCAAACGACGAACGCAACACCGAGCCGCAGCGCAGCGGACTTGAACACCCGATCGCGCCGGACCCTCTCCCGAGCCGCAGCGCAGCGGAGGCGAGCAGGTCGGGAGCGTCCCGCCGGGCACGCGCTTTTCAACCACGGAGCGGACGACCAGAAATGATGGTCAGGCCCAGGCAAACATCGCGGGTCAACTAGTTCGTCAGCTCTCCAGCAAGAGAGCGCGGCGGATTTGGATGCGGGTCCAGGCGCCGACGTAGACGCGTTCGTCGTCGGCCAACTCGTGGCGTTGGCGGGGCTCGAGTGGCGTCGTCGGGAGAGCGTTGCCCGGCGAACCGACGAACGTGCCATTGGTGGATCCCAGGTCCTCCACGTACCAGCGCTCGTGATCGAGGATCAGCTGCGCGTGCTGATGCGAGACCGCGCCGTCACTGCTGCAATCGACTTCGGGCGTGATGCCGCGGCTCTGAGATCGGCGGCCGATCATCGCAGTCGTTGTTCGCACCGGAACGATCGTCGGCGCGCCACTCGTGGCGCAACCACCCGGGCTGTTCTGCGCGGCGAACCAGTCCGGGTCGATCCACACCTCGGCCACCCACGCGGCGCCCGGGTCGGCCATCGGTGGGGTGGGCTCGGGCACCTGACCGGTGGTGAAGTCATAGCCACACGATTCACAGAACAGCGCGTCCGCAGGGTTCTGCTCACCGCAGTTGGCGCACTCCTGAGCCGGCACCGGCGGCATGGCCGGTGACGGTGGATCCAGGTTCAGTGACGACGCCGGCGGTGGCGTGGATGCGGCGGACCCGGACGCGGCCGAAGCCGGACCCGCGCCGGCCGCGATCGGTTCGCCGCAGACGTCGCAGAAGTCGTCGGTCTCGGACGCGTGACCTTGTGGGCAGGTGACGCTCATCAGCGCACCCGCGTGGTTTTGGTAGAGCTGGTGTCGAGAGCCATCTCATCGAGCCGAGACACGTCGCGTTTCAGCCGCACGGTCCCGGTGTCGGCGTCGGTGATCTCCACCACCCGTCGTAGCTTGTTCGTTGCTTCGTCGTTGCCGGTCTCGGCGGCGAGCTGCGCGGCCCGGCCGAGCTTGAGGGTCGCGGTGGCATCGTCACCGGCCGCCTTCGCTGCGAGCCCTTCCTGGATCACCGACGCAAGTTCGGCCTGCCCGGTGTAGTGCGCAACGGCGGGATTGATACGCGTGGTGAGCGTGTTGTCGTCCGACCACGTGGCGCGGACGAGGCCCTGTCCCACCACCTCGTCCCGCACCACCAGTTGGACGCGCGCCACCAGTTGCTCGGCGCCAAGCGATTTCGGCGGCACTCGCACCGAGACGTGGTAGTCGCGGGACTCGTTGCCCCATGAGCCGGTCGGATACTCACGGATGAGTTCGGACACCGGCACTGCGCGATCGGTCAGATCCTCGATGGTGGGCGCAACCTGGCGGACGAACTCGAGCTTCGAACCCTGCGGCGTCCAGACGCGGAGTTTCGCGTCCGCGACCCCGCGTCCCATCGACGCCCGCATCATCCCCCGGAAGTCGGCGGCCATCGCCTCCGGCTCGGCGATGATGTCCACCGTTCCGAGCAGCGCCGAACCGATCTGGCGCAACTCGTCGACTTCCCAGTCGGCACCCACACCCCGGCAGTCGCACTGGAACACTCCCGTCGCGCCACTGATCCCCGCCTGCAGTTCCTGCACCGACTCGGACTCATCCCGGCCGTCAGTGAGGAGAATCGCGTGACGTTGCGTTGCTTCGACGGTCTGGAACAGATGGGTGGCGGTCGTGAGCCAATGGCCGATCGCCGTGCCGCCGGATGCATCGAGGTACGCGACCGCCTGACTCGCTCCCTCGCGGGTATCCGCTGTCGCCTGCACCATGCTCCCGCGGCGCGGGTACACGACCTGGCCTTGGTTCGCGCCGGCGATCACCGCGAACCACGTGCCGTCGACCAGCTCGTCGATCGCTGCGGCCGCCGCTTGACGCGCGGACACGATCTTGCTGCGCGGCGACGACATCGACCCCGACGTGTCGACGATGATCACCTCGGCCGCCGCGCCGCTCTGGCCCGCCGTTCCTGCACCGGCACACGTGACCGTCACGATTGCGTGAACGTCGGTGGCCTCCGCGGGGAGGTATTCGTTCTCGAAGACCTCGGTCGTCCATTCAGCCATGAGTCCTGCTGCCTTTCTCGGTTCGTTCCATCAGAGGGAGGTCGGTCACGGTGCTGCGATCTCAGGGTCCACTCGCAGCAACGCCACCGTGATGTTGTCGTGGCCACCTTGGGCGTTGGCCCAATCGCAGAGTGCTTCGGCGATCGTCAGCGGTTCCGGACCCACCCCTGCGACGGTCTCGGTCACCAGGGCACCCAATGCGCCGGCGGGTGAGCGGTAGTTCCAGAGGCCGTCGCTGCACACCAGAACCCAGCCCCCTGCGGCAACCGAGATCGAGGTCGAGGTCGGGATGCGAGTCGGCGCGTCCACGCCGAGCCAGCGCGTGATCCCGTGCGCACGGGAATCTCGCTCCGCGACTTCTCGGTCGATGCCGCGCGCGATCTGCTCGGTGGCCCACGAATCGTCGATCGAGACTTGGAGTGACTCGCCGTCTTCACCGAACCAGTAGCAGCGGCTGTCCCCGAGCCAGCCGGCCACCAGCGTCGATCCGTCCACCACTGCGGCGACAAAGGTGCACGACGGCGGATTCTCACGAGCGCCGACCGCCGCCGCGGCCGCGACGGCGGCGTCTTGGGCCGCACCGGTCGCGTGCTCCAGCGCATCCATCCAGCGGTCCGCACGCGCGTTCGGCGGCGCGTCGGACAGATCCGTGCCTGCCAAGACGTCACGCGCGGCGCGGGCCGCGGCCATCGACGCGACGTCACTGTCGGTCGATGACGTGACGCCGTCGCACACCACCATCACCACGCGCCCGCCGTTCGCGGCCAACGCGACTGCATCTTCGTTGCGAGCGTGGACCAACCCCTTGTCGCACACCGCGGCCACGTTCGGCGACGGTTGTTCGGTGAAGTGATCGCGCTCGGACGGACCGCGCAGCCCGCAGACGGTGCACCACCCGTCGGCGTCGATGGCGCCGCCGCACGAGCACGGCGCCGGTGCGTGCGCCGAGACAATCGCGATCGCGCCCGTCCGTTCTCCGGCATCGGGCGAGACGCTCGTCACGCCTTCATCGGGCGCGTCTACCAACGCGGCACCACACGATTCGCAGAACTGGTCGGCGGCACCGACCGTCGCACCACACGCCGGACAGCTCACACCAGGGTCCGCGGGCGGACCGTGTTGGCCGCATCGACGAGCCGGATGCGCTCATCAGGATCGTTGGTGATCGCCGCGAGTTCGCGATAGGCGCGCTCCGCCGCCGCCCGCAGATCGGCGTCGGTGGCGATCACCCCACCGATCTGGCGATCGTGTTGATCACCGCTGCGATCGACCTCGATGATCGCGGCGTTGAAGATCCGCACTCGCAGGGTGAGCGCATCCCAAGACGTGATGGCGATGTTCTCGATGCTGCGGGCTGCCGCCCCCAACTGATCCAAGGTCGTCGCCGCTGTCGTCATCACATCGGCACGGCGGCGGCGCGCCGCGATGTACGCGCCGCTCGTGGGCCCCACCAGCTCCAACGCGGCGAGGCTGCCGGCGACGTCGTCACGCCGGTCGCGCGCGCGTTCCAGTCCGAACGCGGCTGCCGCCACGTAGTTGGCATCCGTCGCGGCGCACACCGCGTACAACGGTTCCGCCAGATCGGACGCGTCGGTGCGTTCGCACGCCAAGGCCAGCGCGAGCTTGGGTGCGAGTTCTCCCGGCACCTGACCGAGCACCGTGTTGAAGGCCGTGACCGCCGCGTCGAAGTCCGCGCGCGCCAACGCCGCGAGACCGGCGACCCACACCGCGCGCCACTCCCAGGGGTTCGCGGCGAGGAGATCGTTGACGACCTGCTCGGCGATGCCGTCCATCCCGGCGTCGATGGCGGCACGCGCTTTCGCCAGCGCCACCTCGACCGTCGCCTCGGGCGCAGTTTCGAGGACCTTCAGGCGTTCTTCGCCGCTGACGATCGAGACGCCGGCCAACCATGTGGCCGACGGATCCGAGCGATCGATGCGCAACGCCGGGAGGTCCGTCCACGTGAGGTCGGCTCCGTTGCCGGTCGGCGCGCCGAAGAGCGACGACGGCGTGGAATGGGCCGCCGCGGTCACCGCCGTGTCCGCCGCCACCACTTCACGCAGCACGCCCAGCAACTGGTCACGCAGTTCGTCGGCACTCTGGAACCGGTCGTCCGGATTCGGCGCGGTGGCTTTGACGAGGAGGCGGTGCAACGAGTCGTACCGCTGGAACAGTGGCGTTTCTTCCACCGGCGGGAGCGACGCGACGTACGTGGACTGGTACCCACGGAACTCCATCGCGAGCACCGCCAGTGTCCGCCCGATCGTGAAGATGTCACTCGCCACGCTCGGACCCGTGGTCGCCACCTCGGGCGCCTGATACCCGACGGTTCCGTAGATCGCCGACTGGAGGTCATCGGCGCGGCGCACGCCGCCGAGGTCGATCAGCTTGATCGTGTCGCCGGCCTGAATCACGTTGTCGGGTTTGAAGTCGCAGTAGATGAGGCCCTGCGAGTGCAGATACGAGAAAGCCGGGAGGATCTCGATCATGTAGGCGATCGCCTGGTCGGCCGGCAGGGGGTTGTACGCACCGCCGGTGGACTGCATGCGGTCCTTGAGGATCTGCTTCAGCGACCGGCCACCCACGTATTCCATGACGATGTAGCCCGCGCCCTCGAAGCTCGCGAAGTTGTAGATCTCGAGGATGAGCGGGTGTTGCACCTCGGCCAGGAATCGCCGCTCGGCGACGGCGGCTTCGAACGCGTCGACGTCGCCGGTGTTCAGCAGCCCCTTGAGCACCACGTACCGGTCCGACACGTTGCGGTCCCTCGCGAGGTAGATCCAGCCGAGGCCGCCGTGCGCGATGCACCCGACGACCACGTACTGACCGCCGACCACATCACCCGCGTGGAGCTTGGGCGCGAACGAGAACGGCGTTCGACACTTCGCGCAGAAGCCGTCAGTCCGACCGGCGACGCCATCGCGTGAACGGCCGACGGCCGCGCCGCATGACGAGCAGAACCGCTTCTCTTCCGGGACCGACGGGTTGGTGAGGACCGAGGTCTGCGGGTCCGCGACCGGGGCCGCCGGCACGTTGGTGATCCCAGCGCCGAGATGTTGGACTCGACTCGTCGCCGTGACGAGGCGACGGGTGGGTCGGCTCAGACCGGCGCGGGCCGACCCGATCGGTGTACTCGTGAGCTTGGTCGACAGGTTGGACGCGCGCGACTGCGCCACGGACTGCGATCCGATTGCGCTCGGCGCCGAGGCCGGTGTCCCGCACACGTTGCAGTAGCCGTCTTCGATCG
>JANLTQ010000395.1:0-7051 GCA_031363005.1 Acidimicrobiia bacterium
ACGCCCACGTTGGAACGGTGGCGGTCGGTGCAACTCATCTGGTTCCGTGGCTTCACCGTCACCGTTGATCTCGACCACGCGGCCGGCGACGAGGGCGTCTTGGTGGCCCACGGCGATCAGGGCGCGGGCTATTCGTTGCACGTGCGGGGCGGCGAGTTGGTCCTGGCGCACAACGATGGGCGAGGTCACATGACGCACGTCAATGCCGGTTCGATGCCCACTGGCGCGCGGCAGGTGTCGGCGGAGTTCACCGCGCCGGGCGAACGGGTCTGGGACATCCAGCTCTCGATTGACGGCGAGCTCCGCGCCGAGCACTCGGGTCTTCCGATGCTCTTCGGGATGGCCCCGTTCCAGGGCATCGATGTGGGGATCGACCGGAGATCACCGGTGTCCTGGGAGATCTACCAAGCGCACGGGCCGTTCCCGTACACGGGCTCGCTGACCGCCGTCACCTACACCCCGGGCGAACCCGCTCCCGACGCACCGGTGCACCTCATGGACATGCTCCGCGACCTCGGTCGCCGCTACGAATAACCCGCCCGGTAACCTCGATCTGATGCAGCGACAGAACGCCAGGCTTTGGCGATCCCGAGCCGGAGCCTGCGGAGGCGAGCCGCGAGGCAGTGAGCCTACGACTTCACGCGCTCGCGTTGGCCGGCGAACGTACGAGCAATCGTGATGTCCACCTACAAGATTCGGGTCTTCGGGGATCCGGTACTCAAGCAGCGAGCGAAGGACGTCACGGACATCGACGGCGCGCTCGTCGGCGTCGTGAACACGATGGTCGAGACGATGTACGACGCGTCCGGCGTCGGGCTCGCGGCTCCGCAGGTCGGGGTGCAGAAGCGCCTGTTCACCTACGACGTCGGCGATGGTCCGGAGGTTGTCTTCAACCCCGAGGTCGCCGAGACCGAAGGTGAGTGGACCTACGAAGAGGGCTGCCTCTCGATCCCGGGTTTCCACTTCGAGATCGTGCGCCCCAAGCTGGTGACCATCACGGGGCTGGACATCGACGGCAACGAGGTCACGATCCAGGGCGACGAATTGCTCGGGCGGGTGTTCCTCCACGAGCTTGACCACCTCGATGGTGTACTCATGCTCGAACGGCTGGATCCGGCCGAGCGCAAGCAGGCGATGATCGCCTTGCGTGATGCAGATCTCGATGCCGCGGCACGCGAACGCCTCGACGACATCCGACGGCTGTGAGGCGTTGAAGCTCGTCTATTTCGGAACGCCCGCCGCCGCCGTTCCGCCCCTCGAAGCGTTGGTTGCCGCCGGTCACGAGGTTGCCGCCGTGGTCACCCAACCCGATCGGCGGCGCGGGCGGGGGAGCGGTCTCGTTGGTAGCCCGGTGCGGGTGGCAGCCGTTGCCCTGGGTCTCCCGGTGCTCACGCCGGAGAAGGCCCGTTCGATCGTCGACGACGTGCGCGCGCTGGGCGCTGATCTCGGTGTGGTCGTGGCCTTCGGTCAGATCTTGCCGACTGATCTTCTCGACGCGATCGACGGCGGTCTCGTCAACGTCCACTTCTCCTTGCTTCCGCGCTGGCGCGGTGCGGCGCCGGTGGAGCGAGCGATCCTCGCCGGCGACTCCGAGACCGGTGTCTGCATCATGGGTGTGGAGGAAGGCCTCGACACCGGTCCCGTGTACGCGCGCGCGACCGTACCGATCGGCGCCGAGGAGACCGCAGGCGAGTTGCACACGCGGCTGGTCGAGGCGGGCACGCGGCTTCTCGTCGAGACCGTGCCAAGGATCGGCGCCATGAGCCCCGAGGTGCAGTCCGGCGACGTGACGTACGCCGCCAAGCTGACCGTCGAGGAGTTCGAACTCGACCTCGCACAGTCGGCGTCCGAGCTCGTGCGCATCGTGCGCGCCGGCAACCCGCGTCCCGGGGCATGGCTCACCGTCGATGGCGCACGCTTCAAGGTGTGGCGCGCCCACGAGGACGACGGTCGTTTCGTTCCCGACGACGTGCAGCCGGAAGGTAAGCCCCGGATGGCGTATCCATCCTGGCGCGCCGGTCATCGCGGCACGGACCCGTTCGCGTGAGCCGCGCCCTTGCCATCCGTGCGCTCGTCCGCATCGAAACCGGCGCGTACGCCAACGTCGTTCTGCCGCCGCTGCTCCGTGAGTCGACCCTTGCGGCCCGCGACCGCGCGCAGGTCACCGAATGGGTCTACGGCGCAACCCGGCGGCAACGGACCTTGGACCACATGCTGCGCCCCTGCGTCGACCGACCGATCGACAAGCTCGACCCACCCGTGCGTGCCGCGCTCCGGCTCGGCGCGTACCAACTGCTGACCGGGATCTCGCCGCACGCGGCCGTGGGCGAAACCGTGAGCGCGACCGGCGTGGTCTCACCACGCGCCAAGGGATTCGTGAACGCGGTGCTGCGCAAGCTCGCCGCCGCCGGTCCGCCCTGGCCGCTGCCGACGGGCGACGACGTGGAGTCGATCGCCATCAGGGCGTCGATGCCGGACTGGATCGTGCAACGGCTCGTCGAGGACCTGGGCGCCACCGACGCCGCCGCCATGCTCGCCGCCGTGAACGAACCGGGCGTGGTCACGTTGCGGGTCAATCCCTTACGCGCCACGGCCGCCGACGTCGAAGCGGAACTCCTCGCCGCCGGTGTGATCGTGACGCGCGGCGCGCTCGTCGAAGACGCCCTGCTCGTCACCGGTACGGGTGACATCCGCTCGCTCGCGTGTGTGCGTGACGGTCGGGCGACGCCCCAGGACCAAGCGAGCCAGATGGTAGCGACGTTGGTTGGTGCCGTTTCCGGTGAGCGCGTGCTCGAGGTGGGTGCGGCGCCCGGCGGCAAGTCCAGTGCGATGGCAGAGGCGATGGACGATCACGGTGTGGTGGTCGCGCTCGATCGTCACGCGGGGCGCACGCGCCTCGTCGCCGAGGGTGCGGCGCGATTGCAGCTGCGGTCGATCCAGCCAGTGGTGGCCGACGGTATGGAACTTCCCTTCGCCGACGGTTCGTTCGACCGCGTGCTGCTCGACGCACCGTGTAGCGGGCTGGGCGTACTGCGCCGGCGCCCGGAGGCCCGCTGGCGACTCGAGTCGCGCACCATCGAGCAACTGTCCGAACTCCAACCGCGCCTCCTCGAAGCTGCGGCGCGTGCGGTGCGACCGGGCGGGACCCTCGTGTACTCCGTCTGCACCTTGACGAACGCCGAGACGCTTGCCGTCGATGAGTGGGCCGCACAGGCGCTGCCCGACTACGAGGCGCTCACTCCACCGCCCGCCCCGTGGATGCCCGTCGGCCGCGGTGCCCGTCTGCTCCCGAGCGCCGCCGACACCGACGGCATGTACCTGCTGCGCCTCCAGCGGGCCGACTGAGCGGGAGATTCGCGGATCGGCCCCCGATAGGGTCGCGTGATGGGAAAAATTGCGCCGTCGATCCTTGCGTGCGACTTCTCAGAGCTGGCCGCCGAAGTCGAGACCGTGACGGCGGACGCGGATCTGCTGCACGTCGACGTGATGGACGGGCACTTTGTCCCGAATCTCTCGATCGGTGCGCCGGTCGTCAAGTGTCTTCGCCCGCGCACGGACATGTACCTCGACTGTCACCTCATGATCGACAATCCCGGTGACCTGCTGGACGATTTCGCCGCCGCGGGAGCCGACAGTTGCACGGTCCACGTCGAGCTCGGCGATCCAAGGCCGCTGTTCGATCGCATGCGCAAGCACGGCATGCGCGTCGGCCTCGTGTTGAACCCCGAGACTCGCCTCGATGCTGTCGTCCCGTACCTCGAGGAGATTGACATCCTCCTCTTCATGAGCGTGCACCCGGGCTTCGGCGGCCAAGCCTTTCTCCCCGACGTGCTGGACAAGCTCCGTGCCGCGCGCACCATCGTCGACGAGCGAGGCCTCGCCGTGGAACTCGAGATCGACGGCGGCATCAACATCGACACCGCGCCGCTCGCGGCCGCGGCCGGTGCGGACATCCTCGTTGCGGGCAGTGCGATCTTCGGTCAGCCGGACCGCGGCGCGGCGACACGCGCGATTCGCGAAGCCGCGTGGGGGAACGCGTGACGGTCACCGGGCCGGCGTTCAACGCCAAGGTCTTAACTGTCTCTGATGGCGTCGTCGAGGGTGTGCGCGAAGACACGTCCGGCGCCGCGCTGGTGGCTCGACTCGAAGCCGCGGGCGCGACGGTGGTGGAGCGGTCGGTGACGGCCGACGGCGTGGATCACGTTGCGCATGCGCTGCGCAATCTCTCGCGCAGTTTCGCGGGCCTGATCCTGACGACGGGCGGGACCGGCTTCGGGCCGCGTGACTGCACGCCCGAGGGAACCCGCGCCGTGATCGACGCCGAGGCGCCCGGACTCGTCGAGGCGATTCGCCGGGCGAGTGACGAGGGCGGTCGTGGTTTCGGCATGTTGTCTCGCGCCGTCGCCGGCACGCTGGGCGAGTGTCTCATCGTGAACACACCGGGGAGTTCGAGCGGCGCGGTCGAAGCGCTCGAAATCATCCTCCCGGTCCTCCCGCACGCCCTCGACCTTCTTTCCGGCGGCCACCCGCACTGACCCTCTGCTCGTGCGCTCCGTGGTTGAAGAGCGCGTGCCTGCTCGGGATGCTCCCGAGCTGCTCCCCTCCGTTCGTTCCTCACTACGGCTCGGGTACCGGTCGAGACCGCCGACCTGGTATCAAAAGCCAGCGAAACGGTGGGATCTGTTACCAGGTCTGGCTTCGGTGAAGACCCGAAGCGGGGGAGTCGCCGGTGGACGCCACGAGACGCGAGCTCGTCGAAGAGACCGGCCTCGATCCCGACGCCGTCGAGAACCGGAGCCTCGACGTTGCGCGCGACGCCTGGTGGAAGGGGCGCCGCCACGTGGGCATCGAGCCCTTTTTCGTCGCGCGATTCGCGGGCGACCGGCTGGCTGTCAGTCGAGATGGTCTGCTCGAAGAGGAACGTCAGAATCTCGTCGGTCACGAATGGCTCGGACCCGAAGACCTGGCGGCGCTCGTCGATCGAATGGAGCCGCCGAACCTGGCGTCCGTCGTCGCCGCGCTCGATCCGGGCGGTTCGTGGGCCCGTTCGCTGTCCCCGGAGCGACCGTCGGGGTAGCCGCGGGGACAACGAACGGGGATTTTCGAGCGGGACCGTGGCCGGTCGGCTCGCGGGCGGACTTGGTGCCGAAAACCACCGAATCGGTGGGATCTGGTACCAGGTCTCTCGCAGCGATGACCACAGAGTGGCGCCGGAAGCCCCGAGGTGAAAATAGAACAGGTTTCAATTTCGAGCTCGGCGTGGTAGTTTTGGTGCCACAACTACCGACAACAAGTCCTCGGGGTATGGGTGAGAGTCCCGACCGGCGGTATCCGCACGAACAGTGCGGGAGCCCGCGAACGTGTGGCCGCCAGTCACACGCCGATGAGGTGAGAAACCTCAGCCGACGGTCAGAGTCCGGATGGGAGAGGACGCAGACGATCAGGCGCGCGCTGCCAAAGCGCGCGTCCACTCTGCATACCCCGTGGGCGTACGAGGACACGGGATGACGACCGACGACGAGTTCATGGCCCAGGCCGTCACCGCCGCGTCGACGGCGCGCCTCCGGACTCCGCCGAACCCGTGGGTCGGCTGTGTGCTGGTGCGTGACGGTCGCGTCATCGGCATCGGTGCGACCCAACCCCCGGGTGGCCTCCATGCCGAGGCCGAAGCGCTCGCCGATGCGGCGGATCGAGGAGTGGACCCGAGCGGCGCAACCGCCTACGTCACCCTCGAGCCCTGCTCGCACCACGGTCGGACCCCTCCGTGTGCCGCTGCGCTCATCGCCGCGGGGGTGACCCGGGTGGTCTCCGCACTCGAAGATCCCGACTCGAACGTTGCCGGTCAGGGCCACGACCGGCTGCGAGCAGCGGGCGTCGAGGTCGTCGTCGGGATCGGACAGCAGGAAGCCGGCCGCCAACTCGCCCCCTATCTCCATCACCGCCGTACTGGCCGAGCTTTCGCGATCGTCAAGACCGCAATGAGCCTGGACGGTCGCACGTCCGCCGCCGACGGAACCTCGAAGTGGATCACCGGCGCCGAGGCCCGTGCCGACGGTCACCGGATACGAGCGGAGTCCCAGGCCGTGGTGGTCGGGCCCGCGACCGCGCGCCAGGACCGTCCCAGCCTCACCGTGCGCGAGGCGGAGACCGCTCCCGCGGGTCAACCACTCCGAGTTCTCCTCGACGCGAAGGGCGCGGTACCGGTCGATGGGCCACTGTTCGACCAAGCCGTAGCGAAGACGCTCGTCTTCACTACTGCCGCGGCACCCGCCGAAGCACGAGACGCGTGGGCCGCGGCGTCGGTGGAAGCCGTCGACGTCGGTGCCGGCCCCAGCGGAAGAGGTGTGGACCTCCAAGCGGTGCTGCACACATTGGGGACCGATCGCCACGTGCTCCAGGCGATGTTCGAAGGCGGGGGCAAGCTGCACGGCGCGCTGATCGCCGAAGGGCTCGCCGACCGTCTGGTCACCTACGTTGCGCCCGTGATCCTGGGCGAGCGCGGTCGTGCCGTCGTCGCCTACCCCGGCGCGGACACGCTCGCCGACGCGCCCCGGTGGCAGATCAGCGACGTCACGCCGGTCGGCGAGGACGTGCGGATCACCTACGACCGTACGCTCGTGGAAGCGAGCGCCTGATGTTCACTGGCATCGTCGAAGAACTCGGCCACGTTCGAGCCATCCGAGAGACCGACGGTGGCCGTCGACTCGACATCACCGCGCGCAAAGTCCTCGAGGACGCACACCTCGGCGACTCGATCGCGGTGAACGGATGTTGCCTCACCGTCGTCGAACTCGCCGACGACCACTGGGCCGCGGATGCAGTGACCGAGACGCTCGACCGCACCAGCCTCGGAACCTTCTCGGTCGGGGACGCCCTGAACCTCGAACGCCCGGTGCGCGTCGAGGACCGGCTCGGCGGTCACATCGTCCAGGGTCACGTCGACGGTGTCGGCCGGTTGCACACTCGCGATCCGCTACCCGACGGATCCACCCGCATGCGGTTCACGATTCCGAAGGCCTTGCTCCGCTACGTCGTCGAGAAGGGCTCGATC
>JANLTQ010000417.1:0-2879 GCA_031363005.1 Acidimicrobiia bacterium
CACTCGGCCAGCGCGTGCACCCCCACGCGAGCGGCCTCCGTCACGAGCGCCAAGTCACACTCCTGCGCACCGACCGCTCGTCGGATCTGTGACTGATGGATGACGCGCTCGACGAACTCGCGCCCGATGACTTGCCAGTACGGCGAAGGTCCGTCCGCCGCGAAGAACCCGACCGGCTCGCGTGAAATCGTGTCCAGGCCGACCGCGGTGTAGAAGCGACCACTCGAGTCGCCTACCTGTCGCAGCTGCTCGAGGACGAGGTCGTGGCTGAGGAACTCGGCGGAACGCACCCACTCGTTGTTGAACCCGTCGAGCAACTCCCGGAATGTCAGTCCGGGATGCGTGGTCGCGAAGATCGTGAGGCTGTCCGTCGACTCGTCGCGTTGGCGCGAGAGCAGCGAGAGATCGTCTCCGAGGATGTGCAGCGCAATTCCTTTGACCGTCCACTCGGGACACTCGGTCGGCAGCTCCCAATCGCTGGGCGACAACCCAGCCAGGAGTGTGAGCAGCGCGTCTCGCTCGGGTTGCAGCGAGGGCGTGACATCCAGCAATCCAGCGTGAAGTGACATCTCCGCAAGCTACGTGTCGAGATCAGGATGCGCGGCGATCAGCCACTGGGCGAGGACAGCCGCATCGCGACGCAACGCGGTGGGTTCCTCGTCGGCGACGAACTCGAGGAACGCGTACCGGTCGGCCGTCCAATCGCCGTCGAGCGCAGCTGCGGCTCCGAGAACGCCAGTCCATCGCTCCGCGCCTTCGGCGAGAGGGCGACGGTCATCGGCACTCGCCCATTCGTAGACGTGAAGATGCGAGAGCCGTGATCCCAACTCGACGACTTCGGCGGCGTCGGTGGCTGGACCCAAGTTCTCCTTCCAGTACGGCGGCTGCCAGTAGGTGAAGAGGTTTGGCGCACCGACGGCATCGAGCAGCGCCAGGGTCCCTGCCACGGTCGCGGTCGGTGTCCCGCCATGAAACTCCAGACCCACGGTGAGATGGCGGCTCGCCGCCAAGGCACCGAATCCGGCAAGCCCGTCGACCACGCCGCGGTACTGCTCAGAACCCGGCTCGATGCCGAATCCGGCCCACACCCGAACGTTCGGCGCGCGGAGCGCGAGCGCGGTGTCCAGTGTCGTGTTCATCTCGTCGCGATCCGGCACCGATCCTGCGAACAGGTACGACCCGTAGGACGCGACCTCGAGATCCGCGGCCAGCGACGCAGCGCGCGCCCGCGCCGCGGCAGTGGCATCGCCGGGTGGTACGTGGACGTCGCCACCCCACTCGATCCCGCGCAGTCCACACTCCGCTGAGATCCGCGCCACTGTGTCGACGGTCTCGGCTCGCAGCGTGACCGAGCACAACCCAGGCCGGATCCGGGTCACGCGATGCGGTCCAGGGCCTCCGCGTGCACCGGATACCGCGGCGGTTCGCCGGCAACGAACCGCTCGACTTCCTGGACCGCCAGTTCGGAGAGCCGCACCAACTCGTTGCCCATCGCGCCGGCGACGTGCGGAGTGATGAACGCGTTCGGCAACGCCAAGAGGGGGTGGCCGGCGGGAAGTGGATCAGGCTCGGTCACGTCGAGCACCGCAGCCAGGCGGCCGGCAGTCAGCTCGGCGATCAGCGCGTCCTGGTCGATGAGCGCGGGTCGCGCCGTGTTGAGCACCGTCACTCCGTCGTGCAACAACCCGAGTTGTGTCGCACCGATCATCCCGCGCGTCGCGGGGATATCCGGGGCGTGAATCGAGAGCAGGTCGACGGACGCGCACAACTCGTCGAGATCGTCGACCTTGGTCACGCCCATCGCCGTCGCGTCGGCCGCGGTGAGATACGGGTCATAGACCGAGATCACGAGATCCGTGTCACGGAGACGTTCGATGACCAGCCGGCCGACAAAGGACGCGCCGACGATCCCGACCCGCGCACCACAGTTCCCGACCTTCGACAGATGCAGCGGGAGTCGGACTCCGGGATTGCGCACCAATTCCCGAACGAGGAACACACCCTTGTTCGCGAGCAGGATCGCACCGACCGCGTAGTCCGCGACCGGCACGGCGTTGGCGGCGGCGGCCGATGTCACCACCACCCCGCGATCCCACACCGCGTCGGTCACCTGCCACTTCACCGTGCCAGCCCCGTACGCGAACAGGGCGAGCTTCGGTGCGAGTGCCATCACCTCAGGGGTCAGCGTTGGGCAGCCCCAATGACCGACGAGGATCTCGGCCTGCGCCAACGCGGTCGCGGCCCGATCGTCGTCGAAGCTCGAGAACGGCAGCGGGTCGAGGATCTCACCCACTGCCGCGAGTCGGGTCAACTGGTCGGGAGTGAACAAGTGCTCGACCATGCCGTCGAGCATCCCGAACACGATCGTAGGTTTCGCCATAGCAACCGATACTCGCGCGCCGCCCTTCTACCACGTTGCGTGAAGGGCGACCACCGTGAGAGGCTGGACGTTCCTGGGGAAGGGGTCCGTATGCGGAAGTCGGTTGTCGTCGCGCTCGCGTTGGCCATGGTCGCGACAAGCTGTCGTGTGCTGTTGGTACCGGACCCGCCCGGACCGCGGAGTCGTGATGGCTTCGTCGAGGCCGGCTACTGGGCGCAGCGCCAGAACTCCTACCTGGACTTCGCCTCGACGCAGTTCTCGCCCGGTTCGCCGACGAACCTCATCGCGAACGCCGAGCACTCCCGGCGGACCGGAACGCCGTTCAACACCGCCGGTATCAGCGCCGCCAACTACGCGAACTCGTTCTCGCGCATGGACAACTTCGTCGACACCGCGGACTTCGACCTCACCTACATCATGAACCTCTGGTACGGCTATCGCGATCTGCTCCCGGCCGATCTGAATGCCGGCATCGAGAGCCACATGCGGTCGTTCAAGT
>JANLTQ010000451.1:0-9099 GCA_031363005.1 Acidimicrobiia bacterium
GTCGAGCAGGTCCGCGAAAAGGCCGGTCAGCCGCGGGTCCTCTACTCCTTCGGCACGGAGGTACTCGTCGAAAAGTTCATGGGGGGAGCTGCCCTGCCGTTCGACCGATCGGACTGCCGCCCGTCCGGTGCCGAGCACCCGCACCTCCACCACGCGGTCACCGAGCCACGAGCGCACGTCTTCCACGATGCCGGCGCGCGCCGCATCGTCGACCCGCACCCGCAACCAGGTGTCGCCGAAGTCCGTGCCGGCCATCGCTTCCAACTCGGCCAGGTTCGCCGTGACCGTGCGCAGCTCCGAACCCGCGGTCAGCGGTACTTCACGCACCTGGGCCGGGGTCGTGGCGGTGACGTCGACCAGGAGCGCGTGTTTGCCGGCGCCGGCCTCGCCGAAATCCACCTGCACCGGTGAGCCCGAGTACCACACGGGACTTCCGGATGACACCCGTTGTGCGAGGTGGAGATGACCGAGCGCGGTGTACGCGAGCGACGGCGGGAACGCCGTTGCGGACATCCAGTAGGGCTCGAACCCGGTCTGCGCCTCGCGTTCACCGCCACCGGAGAGACCGCCGCGCACCATGCAGTGGGCGACGAGCAGGTTCACTGCATCCGGATCCGGATCGGCGCACAGGGCGCGCACGATGGCGGCCAGCCGGTCTGCGTACATGCCCGCGGTCTGGGCCGCGTCGAGCGCCATCAACTCCGCGGCTCGCACCGAGTACCGCGGCGAGCAGAACGGGAGCAGCGCGATGCGGGCGCGCTCACCGGCGACGGTCTCCACGTTGACGACCCCACCGGCATCAGGCCCGGCGACCCGGCCGCGCATGACGATTCCGAGGCCGTCGGCCCACGGGCGGAGTGCATCGAAGGCCGCCGCGTTGTCGTGGTTTCCGGCGATCACGACGAGCGGTGCGATCGCCCTGAGGTCCAGCAGGGTCTGGTTCACCAGCGCAACCGACTCGGGCCCGGGCGCCGCGGTCTCATACAAGTCACCGGCCACCAGGATCAGCTCGGCACCTTCGGTGCGCGCGACGTCGCCGATCTCGGCGAGGACGGCCCGGTGTTCCTCGATCCGGGACTCACCTCGGATCGTCTTCCCCACGTGCCAGTCCGACGTGTGCAGGATGCGCACGACTCAGGACCCCGGGAGGCCGGAGAAGGGGTCGGCGGCGTCGGGATCGGGGGCGGCTTCCTCTGGGCGGGTCGCCCAGGCCGGAAACGGGAACTCGACGACGAGCGGCACCGGCAGCTGCGGTTGGGACACGAACATCGTGCCGGGCTTGGCGATACGAGCCCGCTCGCGGTGCGCGGTCGGCAGGAACCCGTACTCCGGGCGGGTCGCCTCGGCCGGGTCCAACCGCCCCGCCACTCGAATCGCACAGTTCGCGATCACGCGCCGCTCCACCTCGCTTGCAGTCTGCTGCGCGCCGATGAGAATCATGCCGAGACTGCGGCCGCGCTCGGCGACATCCAGGAGGATCTCCTTGATCGGACTCGTGCCCTCGCGCGGCGCGTACTTGTTCAACTCGTCGAGAACGATGAAGAGCAGGGGCTTGCGTTGGCCGGTCTCCTCCTTCGCCTCGAACGCGCGTTTGATGGTCACGCCGACCACGAATCGCTGCGCCCGGTCCGTGAGGTTGTGAATGTCCACGACGGTGACTTGTTTGCCGCCGGTGGTGTCGATGGCGCGATCGTCGCGGCGCGCGATGTCCGCACGGATCAACGACCCCAACGCGCGTTGGGACGACAGCAACCGCCGCACGAACGCGTTGATCGTGCCCATCCCGACGGCCCGACCCGCCCAATCCGAAGCCACCTGGGGGTCTTCGTGGTTGAGCCGCTCGACAACGAGCTCCACGAGATCGTGATAGGTGGTCAGGGTCACGTCGTCGACGCGCCACTTGCCGTCCTCGCCCACCGGCTCGCCCTCGGACAATCGGCGCATCACCTGGTGGATGACCATCGTGTACTGCTGGCGTTCGTCTTCCGCGTCGGCGAACACGAACGGCAATAACTCAGCCGTGACGAAGTCTGCGATCGTCCAGTAGAAGGACGACACCCCGGTGGTGCGCGAGGCGGTATCCGGTCCCGCATTCGGATCGTTGCGGCGCGGTGGCGCCTTGAACGCCACATCCGAGAAGTGATCCGCCGGCAGTCCGAGCTTGCGGTACCGCTCGATGCTCTCCTCGTCGAGGCGCAGGTTGGCGCGATCGAGGAACAGCAGGTCCTCACCCTTCACGTTGAAGATCAACGCCTTGGTGTTGGCCGTTTCGGATCCGAGCACGCCCGATCGGAACATCGAGTACAGCAAGAACGTGGCGTAGGTGGTCTTGGTCGCCACGCCGGACACGCCGCTGATGCTCACGTGCGCGCCGCGCGTCCCGTCGAGGAAGTCGACGTTCGCGAACAGCGCCTCACCGTCCCGTCCGAGGCCGATCGGGAGTCGGCGATCCATCGTGTCGAACAGGAGCGCGCGGTCACGCTCCTCTCCGACGGCTCGCCGCACCGGCGCGCCGGGACGAGGTGGCACGAACGTCTCGGGCTCCACGCGCGTGGTGCTGACTTCTGCGGCTTCGACGGTCTCGGCGGGCAGCACGCCGTCGGCAATCAGGAAGACATCGGAATCGAAGCGGGCACCTTCCTGCCGGGCCCTCACCTGGGTGACCACACCCGCGAGTCGGACCGACTCGGCGTCGCCGGGAAGTTCACGGTCGGTCACGACGACGTCGTCGAGTTGGAGATATTGGTCGGGTGCGATCGCCACCCAGAACGACAGCGGTGTGCTGTCCTCGGTCCCGATCACGCGCCCGACGAACTCAGCCTCCGACTCCGCCATGGCGTCGACGGTACCAACCACACCCGAGAACCCCGGTCACCGCCCCGCAACGACCGACCGACGGGGTTCAGCTCAGCGGGTGGCTCACGCCTCCCAGGGGTTGACGACGACGCATGGCGGAGTCGGTCAAGGGAGCGTGATCGGGTCAGCCATCTCGGTGCGCGCCGGGACCTCGAGCCTGTGCCCACCCGAGCCCCGAAACTGAGCATGGAACCACGATCCGATACCCCGGGAGTGATCGTTTCCTTGCGTTGTCATGGCCTGGCCTCCCGGCCGCACACTACGCGGCGTCGATCGCTTCCACTACGTTCCTCCCGCCACTCGGAAGGGTTCTCCGACACGATGTGGCGGTTCATGCGAACGTCGCGATGATCGTGTTGGAGAACGACGACCAAAGGAAGAACGAGTGCTCGAACGGTTCAGACTCGACGGGAAAATCGCCATCGTCACCGGCGCCGGTCGCGGGATCGGTGCGGCCACCGCGCGCGCGATGGGTGAGGCCGGCGCCAATGTGGTGCTCGCGTCACGCACCGCCGAGCAGCTCGAAGCCGTCGCCGCCGACGTGCGGGCGTTCGGTGGCCAGGCGCTGGTCGTTCCCACCGACGTCAACGAGAACGCGAACATCGAAGCGCTCGCGCACGCGACCATCGAGGAGTTCGGCCGCATCGACATCGTCGTCAACAATGCCGGAGGGACGCCGCCCCGTCCGTTCCTCGACACGAGTCCCGGTTACTTCGAACGCGCATTCCACTTCAACACCACCACCGCGTTCGTGCTCTCGAAGGCCGCGGTACCCCACATGATCGAGCAGGGTGAAGGCACGATCGTCAACATCTCCTCCGCGATCGGCCGTCTCCGTGATCGCGGCTTCAGTGCCTACGGCACCGCCAAGGCCGCGCTGACCCACCTCACGCGCCTGATGGCCGCCGACCTGGCACCCAAGGTCCGGGTCAACGGCATCGCGGTCGGGTCGGTGGCCACGAGTGCGCTCGAGACCGTGCTCACCGACGACGGCGTCCGCACCGAGATGGTGACCGGCACCCCGCTGAAGCGGCTCGGCGAACCCGACGACATCGCCCTCTGCGCGCTGTACCTAGCGTCGCCGGCGGCCAGCTTCGTCACCGGCAAGATCTTCGAGATCGACGGCGGCCTCGAAGAGGCCAACCTCGCCCTCGGCCTTCCGGATCTCTAATGCGTTGGACCGTTGCGTTCCCGATGTTTCCGGCCGACCATCTCGTGCCGATGGCGCGTGCGGCCGAGGAGGCCGGCTTCGACACGATCACGGTGCCGGATTCGGTGTTCTTTCCCGAGCAGGTCTCGGCCGAGTACCCGTACTCCAAGGACGGTGGCCGCTTCTGGGCGCCGGAGACTCCGTTCGTGGACCCGTTCGTCGCCATCAGCGCGATGGCGGCGGTAACCGAGAAGATCCGCTTCCTGACCAACGTGGTCAAGCTCCCCATCCGCGATCCGTTGCTCGTCGCCAAGCAGCTGTCCTCGATGGCGGTGCTCGCGAACAACCGAGTGGGGCTCGGGGTCGGGCTCTCGTGGATCCCGGAAGAGTTCGCGTGGACCCACACCGAGATGCGCACTCGCGGCAAGCGAGCCGACGAGATGATCGAGATCCTCAAGTTGGTGTGTGCGGGTGACGGTCCGCAGTGGGTCGAGTACCACGGGAAGCACTACGACTTCGATCGCCTGATGATGGCTCCCGCACCCGACCAACCGGTGCCGATCTACGTGGGCGGCTTGTCCGAGCCCGGCTTCCGACGCGCGGCTCGGCTGGCCGACGGTTGGATCTCGGTGCAGAACACCACCGCGGAAATCGTCGGTGCGATCGCCGCAATCGAGCAGTACCGCACGGAGTACGAGCGCACGGATCTCCCGTTCGAGATCAACGCGCTCGCCACCGATGCCTTCGACCTCGACGGCTACCACCGCCTGGCCGATGCCGGCGTCACCGAGCTCCAAGCCGTGCCGTGGTACTTCTTCGGCGGCGACCCGGAGGACCTCGGCGTGCGCATCGACTCACTCGCACGGTTCTCCGACACGATCATTACGAAGTTCGCATGACCGGCCACATCGTGTCGGCGGACCCATCCGAGGCGTTTGCAGACACGATCATCACCAAGTTCTGAAAGAGGCGGTTTTCGTGGCGGACATCGAAGCGATCGAACCAGCACGCGCCGAGGCGCTCACCTTCGCCGAGACCGTCGACGTGGTGGTGGCGGGCCTCGGCGTTGCGGGCACCTGCGCCGCGATCGCGGCCAGCGAATCCGGGGCCTCGGTGCTGGCGGTCGAACGGGCGGTCGCACCCGGAGGCACATCCGCGCTGTCCGGCGGTCTCATCTACCTCGGTGGTGGAACCCCGATTCAGGAGGCGTGCGGATACACCGATACCGCGGAGAACATGGAGCGGTTTCTGCTCGCGGCATGCGGCCCTCGGACCGACCCCACCAAGATCCACGCCTACTGCCAGGACTCGGTCGCGCACTACCACTGGCTCGTGGATCACGGCGTGCCGTTCAAGGGCCAGTTCAACGACGAGCCGAACCGCGAGCCGGTCGACGACTCCGGCCTGGTGTTTTCCGGCGGTGAGGACTCGTGGCCGTTCATCGACATTGCGGACCCGGTGCCGCGCGGTCATCACCCCCAGTTCCCCGACACCGCCGGCGGCTTCCTTATGGAGCGACTCGGCATTGCCTTGACGCACACGGCCACACGCACCATGACCGACGCGCGCGTCGAGCGGCTCGTGGTCGATCGAGACGGATCGGTGGCCGGCGCGATCGTGAAGGTGGACGACGAGACTCGCGCGATCCGAGCCCGTGGTGGGGTGGTGCTCGCCGCCGGCGGGTTCATCTTCAACGACGACATGCTCGCCAACTACTGCCCGCCCGCGTTGAAGCCGAACGTGGCGTGGCGCGTCGGCCAGCCCAACGACGACGGTCGGGGTATTCGCCTCGGCCAAGGGTGCGGCGCTGCCCTCAAGAACATGGACGCGGTCGAGTGCGCGCTCCCGCTGGGTCCACCGCATCGGTTGGCGCGCGGCATCCTCGTCAACGCACGCGGCGAGCGGTTCGTGAACGAGGACACCTACACCGGACGCATCGGGATGCGCGCGTTGCTCGAGCAGCACGGTGAGGTGTACCTGATCGTGAGCGAGGAGATCTTCGAGGTCAACTTCGTCGGGATGCGGTTGCAGTGGGCGGCCGAGACGGCCGAGGAACTCGCGCGAGACATCGGGCTCCCCGAAGCGGCACTGGCCAGGACGTTGGCCGACTACAACCGTCACGCTGCCGTCGGCACGGACCCGGAGTGGCACAAGGAGCCGGACTTCCTCACGCCGCTCGTTGCACCGCTCGGTGCCGTCGATCTGCGGGTCGACCAGAACGCGATCTACGCGCCGTTCACCCTCGGCGGTCTCGCCACCGACGTCGACAGTTCTGTCCTCGACGCCACTGAGTCCCCGATTCCCGGGCTGTTCGCGGCCGGCCGCACGACCGCCGGCATCGCCGCCGGCGGGTACGTGAGCGGAATTTCGCTGGGCGACGGCAGCTTCTTCGGCCGCCGCTCCGGAGTCGCCGCCGCCGGCTGATTCGCGGCCGTTTGCGAAACGGCCGAATGGGCCGAATGACCCTCAGGTCGAGCTCCAACCGCGTCGATACCTCGCGGGACGTCACCGAGATCCGGTGACCGCATCGCCCCGAGGGTCTCATCGCCGTGATCGCCCGCACCCACCGTCGGAAACGGACAGCCGGACGGTTCGCACGCGCATTTTCCCGTGCAGGTCGGGGTGAAGTTGGCATGACCCTCGTCGAGTTGATGGTTGCGATCTCACTGATCGCGATCATCATGAGCGGCCTCGCGCTCTCGATCGGCGTCGACTACAAGGCGGTTGCGCTGGCTCGTTCCCGCCAAGTTGCGGAGTCGGCGGCCAACCAGCGGCTCGAGCAACTCCGAGACGTCGACTACGCCACGATGGCGCTCGACAGCCAACCCGTCCACAGCACCGATTCGAGCAACCCGGACTACTACGTGAACGGTTCATCCAACCAGTACTACGACGTCACCGGCACCGGCACACCGAACGAGACAATGATCGTGCAGGCCACTTCGCCGCTCGGCCCGGTCAAACACCTCGATACGCCCGTCACCATCGGGACCACGGTGATCGACATCTACGAGTACGTGACCTGGGTGGACGACCCCGGCATTGCGGGTACGCAGAATCTCAAGCGGCTCAGTGTGGTGGTGAAGTACCAAAGCGTCCCGACCGTCGGCAACAGCAAGATCCTGCGCGAATCGGTCGTCCTCACCGATGGCACCGTGACCCTCCCGGACACCGCGACCACGACCACCACCGCCTCGACAACAACGACCTCCAGTAGCACCACGACGACCACGCTGCCGGCCGGGACACCGTGCGGGACGTTCAGCATCGCGGGCAGCAGCGGAGGCTCGGGCGGCTACACCGCGAGTCGCACCATCACGATCACCATGGCCCTCTCTGGCTGCGGAGGGTCGACCCTCGCCGGCTTCTCCGATGACGGTGGCGTGACGTGGGGCAGCGACGTCACGTACAACTCGGCGAGCCCCACCTTTGCATTCTCGATCACCAGCGCCGGGGACGGCACCAAGACGATCTCGGGCCGAGTGCGCAACGGATCCAGCGGCACCTATTCGAATCTTGCGAGCCGCTCGATCATCCTCGACACGACCCTGCCGACCACCCCGGGTTCGTACAACCGAGCCATCTCGTGTTCGGGGAACGCCCGCACCATCGTGTTCTCCTGGAGCGCGTCCACCGACACCTACCTCACCGGGTACCACATCTATGCCAACTCGGGCGGCAGTACCTACTCCCTTCTGGGGAGCACGGCGTCGCTGAATTACACGGTCAATGACATCAAGACCACCAACGCGACGACCCTGTACAAGGTGACCGCCTACGACGCGGCCGGAAACGAGTCCAGTGCGACAACACCGATTTCGATCACCAAGAACCTGTGCGCCTGAGCGGCGCCTCGGCGAAGCCGGGGTGACCATCGTCGAACTGATGATCACCTCGGCGCTCCTGCTCGTCGTGCTCCTCGCTGCGTTCAACGCGCTCGACACCGTCTCCGGGGCCCAGGCCTACCAAACCGACCGGAGCCTGGTGCTCGACGACATGCGCACTGTCATGAACAAGATGACCCGGGAACTGCGTCAAGCGACCGCGATCCAAGACATCCCCAATCCTGCGACGCTGAGCCTCACCACGTCGACGATCACGTACACCACGTCGATCAACAACACCGCCACGGCCGTCGTGTACACGGCATCGGGTACGACCCTGACCCGCAAGGTCGGGACCGCAGCCGCGTTCACCGTGCTCAAGAATCTCGATCCGGCGAGCCTCAACATCTTCACCCTGCGGCGGGCCACCTCGGTGACCGGTGTCCAGTGGGTGGAGATCGACCTGCTGGTGAACCCGGCGCGTCGGCCGACCACGACACTCGAGCTGCAATCCGAGATCAACCTTCGTAACCGCACGTCGATCCTGACTGGAACATCATGACCAAACTCCTGCACCGCCGTGACGAACGAGGCGTGGCGCTCGTGACTGCGATCATGGTGGGATTCGTCGCGACGATGCTCGTGTCTTCGATGATGTACGTCGCTTTCCACAACCAGACGAGCAGCGCCAAAAACCGCTCCTCGGGCCAGGCGCTGCACGTCGCGGAATCCGGCGTGCACCAGGCCATTGCGTATCTCCAGAACTCGAGCGGCGTCGTACCGGGTACGACCCAGACCGGCACCACCAGTGAAGGTACCTTCCAGTACCGGATCGTGGCGCAGTCCCGCAACCGCTACCAGATCGATGCCGTCGGCACCGTCGGAACTGTCGCCTCAACCATGGCCACGCGACGCCTGCGGGTGACCATGGCGCCGCCGATCTCGTTCAGGTACGCGCTGTTCTCCCTCTCGGATGTGACCACGAAGAACAACAACGTGGTGTGCGGCGACATCTGGGCCAACACCTACGTGGAGGTCTACAACGGCGACTCTGTGCTGGCCAGCACGAACTCCGCGTGTCCGAGCGGCTCGACCGGGAGCGGCAACGTCACTGCCGCCACCTCCTACATCTCGATGAGCAACAACTCGACGGTCCAGGGCGACGCGTGGTCCGGCGGGTACGACACGAGCGGGTACGGCATCAGCATGAGCAACGGTGCCTCGATCGGTGGAAATGCCAAGGCGTCGTCCGCCGCGCTCTGTGGCGGC
>JANLTQ010000458.1:0-11095 GCA_031363005.1 Acidimicrobiia bacterium
CGCCGCCATCGCCCGCGCGCTCCTCGCCGACGGTGCCGACGCGACCGAACTCGCTGCACACTGTGAACCGACCGCGGTCCGTCAACTGCACAACGCGCTGGCGCGCTTCACGACCGCCTACGCCGCAAATGCCGCAGGCGTCGATCGTTCGGTGGTAGATCGGCTGGTGGACGCGGTCCGCGCGCGGCCGGGACGCGTTGCCATCATGTGCGGCACCGGCGTGACCATGAGCCGTGACGGTGTCGTCGCGGAGTGGCTGCGGTGGGTCGTCCTCATCCTCTCGGGTTCACTCGATCGCGCCGGTGGCATGCGGTTCAATCGGGGCGCGATCAACCGCCTGCGGCAACCGCCGTCGAAGGGTTCCGGCACGAACCGGTCACCGATTCCGGGCGCGTCCAGCCGCCCGGAACTCCCGCGCGTGCTCGGCCAGCTACCGGCCGTCGCCATCGCGGACGAGATCGAGGGCGGCAATCTGCGCGCCCTCGTCGTCACCGGCGGCAACCCGATCACTGCGTGTCCTGAACCCCACCGCATGCGCGCCGCCCTGGCCCGGCTCGACGTCCTCGCGGTGGTCGACGTTGCGGAGAACGAACTCACCGAACTCGCCACCCACGTCCTTCCGGCAACCGGACAACTCGAGCGGGCGGACCTCACCCTCGCCGAGCTCACCGCCGTGCGGTCCGGACTCCAGGCGACGGCGGCCGTCGTCGAGCCGGTCGCGCACCGCAAGCCCGTGTGGTGGATGCTCGCGTCCCTCGCCCGGCGGATGGGGGCCGATCTGTTGGGCGGCGCCGAGCCGGACGCCGTAACCGACGAACTGTTCCTCTCCGGCCTGCTCGCTCGTGCGCCCTTTGCCGCCGCCGATGTCTTTCACGCCGGCCCCCACGGCATCGAGGTTCCCCACGAGTACGGCTGGGTGCGCTCCGAGTTGCTCCCGGGCGGTCGGTGGAACATCGCACCCACCGAGATGCTCGAACGGCTGGCGCGCCGGACCGAGACGACGGACGACCTGGTCCTGGTGCCACGGCGGGAGATGGGCTGGAGCAACTCCGTGCACCACGGCGGGACCGGAGCCGAGCCGGTGGCGAGGATGAATCCGGCCGATGCTCCTGCTGATGGTCTGACCAGCGTCACGCTGCGCAGCGCACACGGTGCGGTCACGGTGACCGCCGCGGTGGATGACCGCATCCGCTCCGGTGTCGTGTCGGTCACCCACGGGCGTGCCGCGCAGACTCCTGGTCTCCTCACGAGCAATCGGGTCGACGTCGACCCGTTGACGGCGATGCCCCGCGCGTCAGGAGTTCCCGTCACGATCTCGCGGTCACCGTCGATCGACGACGAACCGCGTCCCGCTGCGTGTACGCGTCCGGAGTAGCCCGACCAACCGACGCCGCTACGCGCGCAATCGTTCCGGATCGCCGAGTTCACGGTCGGCGCGTTCCCACTGGTTGTCGAGCCACGCCGCGAACTCGTCGTCACCGACGGGAACGTCTCGGCGCGCCACGCGCCGAATGCGAACGCGGAGCGGCTCGGTCAACGGAAGGCGGGCCGCGTCGCGCAGGTCGCGCAGCGCCTCGAGTCCGGTGTGCGTGACGAAGACCAGGTCCGCGTCGGGTGCCCCGACCAGGAGTGCCCGGGTACCGCCGGCGTGGGCCGGGGCCAGAGTGTGGAGTCGACCCACCCGCTCACCGCGCGCCGCATCGCGTTCGGCGACACGCGTGATGGCGCGGGTCCGCCGTGCTTCGGTCACCACCATGCCCTCGGGAAAGATGACGGCCGCGTCGTTGGGTCCCATGCCCTCGGCCAGGTGCTCGAGGTGGTCCAACTCGTGGGCCGAATCGTCCGGGCGGCGGTCGACGAAGTGGTTCGGGAGCCGGTTGCCCACGATGTCGAGACACGGGTCGAGCAGCAGGTCGTCCTTCAGGACGTACCGCGGTTGCATCCCGACCCGACCCAACAGCCACGCCGGGAGCAGCGAATCCGCAATGCTCGCGTGGCGGGCGCACATCACGATCGGACCGGGTGTCAGCCGTTCCAAGCCGTCGATTTCGATTCTGAGGTTGGCGAAGATCCGCAGCGAATCCACCAGTCGCGCCGCCCACCAGCGTTGCAACGCGTAATGCGCGTGGTGATCGTCACTTCGACCGATCAGCCAGAGACCGGACGCGGCGCCGACGCCCAAGGTCTCGAGCGTCGTCCAGGCCCACCCGAACGAGAGCAACCGCAGACGAGGAAGCCGGGTGCCCGATTGCGCCAGGTCCAGTGCCGCGGCAATCGGTGCCCACACCGCCGCGGACCCGCCGAGCACGGCGGCACCGATCGCGACGGCGGGCACGGTGAGCGCGCGACGCGTCGCCGGCTTTCTCAGGCGGTCCGGCAGTTGTTCGCTCACGCGACCGAGGAAGGCGGGAAGGTCCAACCGCTGTGCACTTCACACCAGTCCCAGAGCGCCTCGCGTTCCGTCGGCGTGTCGGACTCCCGGGTCTTCTTCAACCGATGGATCCCGCGTGGTCGACGGTCCAGCCAGAAGCTGCCCGAACTCGACGGCGGGAGATCGTCGCTGGCGACCAGCCACACGAGCGTGTCGGCGCCTTCTTCGCTCGTGCGTAAGAGCGGACCCATGAGCTTGCGGAACGTCGGGAGGGATCGCGCCACCCCCGGCGTGTCGGCCCAGCCCGGGTGCATGGCGTGCACGTCGATGCCATCTCCCGCCATCCGGTCCGCCCACATCTCGGCCAGGGTCACCTGGGCGCGCTTCGCTCGTGCGTACGCGGTAGAGCCGTCGTAGTCGGCCGCGGTCATCTCGAGGTGATCGACCGAGAGCGGCTGGGAGTACATGCCTCCGGACGACACCCACACCACCCGGGCGCCACCGGCGGCGCGGAGAGCATCGAGGAGCAGTCCGGTCAGGAGGAACGGCCCCACCACTTGGCTCGCAACGGTGTGCTCGATGCCCTGGGGTGAGCGGGCGTAGGTGGCGTCCAGGGCACCCGCGCAATGGACCAACGCATCGATCCGATCGTGGCGCGCCAGCAACTCCGCGGCAGCCGACCGCACCGAATCGAGATCGCCCATGTCCGCGATCACCGAGGCGGCCGAACCGGGTGTCTGCTCGTTGAGTTGGGCACAGACGCCGGCCGCCTTCTCCGGGTTGCGCGCCACCACTTCGATGCGCGCACCGGCGGCGGCCAACTGGCCCGCCGCGGTGAGACCGAGCCCGGACGTCGCGCCGGTGATCACCACGACCTTTCCGGTCGCGTCGTACTTGAAGTTCCAATGATCGAGGCGCGATCGCACGATCGGACCGAGCCGAGAAAAGCTCGGCGCGATCGGTACTTCGAGGAACTGATCGACGATGTCCGCAACGTCACTCATGCGTGCCGTCCTTTCCTGCCCGCACGCCGAGAAATCTCGCGCGCGAACGACGGGTCTAGAGAGAGTCCGTCACGGACCGCCCGTCCGGATGACCGGGCGGACAATTCTCTCGTGCCGTCACCAATCCGTCGGGTGGTAGTCCTTGAGGAACTGGCCGTACCCATGTTCTCCGGTGTTCATCCCCACGATGATCGGATCGACGATCCGCGCCGCGCCGTCGACGATGTCGAGCGGAGGATGGAACCTGTGCTCCGCGGTCTTCTGCATCGCAATCGCCACGGGGTCTTCGTCGCTCACCCAGCCCGTGTCCACGCTGTTCATGTGGATACCGTCGGCGTGGTAGTCCGACGCCGAGGTCCGCGTCATCATGTTGAGTGCGGCTTTCGCCATGTTCGTGTGCGGGTGTTTCGTGGTCTTGAACCGGCGATAGAACTGTCCCTCCACCGCGGAAACGTTCACGATGTGCTTGTCTCGTTCGGGCGTTCGCATCATGAGGGGCTTCAGCCGCGCGTTCAAGACGAACGGCGCCACTGCGTTGACGAGTTGGGTCTCGAGCAACTCGACGGTGGACACCTCGGCGAGAGTGAGTCGCCACGAGTTCCGGCCGCGCAGATCCACTTGTTGCAAGTCCTGATCGAGTCGGCCCTCGGGGAACAGATCGTGGCTTGGGTTGGCGTCAGCTGCTTCGATGACGGCTTGGGACAACTCCGCCGCGTGCGTCAGGCCCGCGATGGCACCCAGGGCCGCGCTCTCGACGGCAACGTCCGATGACGGTCCCACGAGCTCCGCGCCTCGCAGTCCCTCGTATTCGCCCACGAGCGCGCGCACCGCATCAGGGAGTCGCCGGAGTGACTCGCGTTCGAGATCCATCATGTGTCGGTAGAAGTGCGGCGGGCGCCGCACGGTCTGGCACGCGTTGTTGACGATGAAGTCGAGACGCGGTCGGGTGGCCGCGAGGTGAGTGCAGAAGGCCTCCACGCTCGGCGTGTGCCGCAGATCGAGACCGAAGATCTCGAGTCGGTCGGCCCACTCCTCGAAATCGGCCTCGGCCGAATACCGCAGCGCCGAGTCGCGCGGAAACCGAGTGGTGACCACGAGTGACGCTCCCGCGCGCAGCAGCTTGATCCCCGCCTGGTATCCGATCTTCACTCGCCCGCCGGTGAGAAGCGCGACGCGCCCGCGCAGGTCTGCAGTCTCGGAGCGTTTGGCGAAGTTGAACGCCGCGCAGCTCGGGCACAGCTGGTCGTAGAAGTGATGGACCTCGGTGTACTTCTGCTTGCACACGTAGCAGTGCACCGGATCGGCGACGCCGGCAGTCTCGTCCGCGCTCCACGCGGGCGCGCCGGACCGCGAGTCGGTGTCGTCGACGCCGGATGCCACGAAGTCGGCCGCCACGAAGTCCGCGGGAGGGAACACGTTTGGTGTGGTGAACACCGGTTTCGCGCGCAACGTCCGGATGCCGGTCTGGTTCAGCGCGGCGTCGTCGCGGGCGCGCTTCTCATCACGCTCGCGGCGCTGGCGCGCCCGTACCCGGCGGCGGCGCAACTCCACATCGGGGGCGAAAACGTCGCCGGCAGCGGACCGCAATCGGATCCGTTCGGCTTCGGTCAGCGATGCGAGCAGCGTCGGATCGGTGGCAACGGCTTCGAGGAGCGTGGTCAGATCACGAAGCCGCGCGGCGAGGTCGTCACCTGACGCGTCGATCTGTTCGTTTTCGTCCGCCCTCACCCGCTCATCCTCCCATTTCACCTTCTCGCACCCGGACCTCGCCGGGCGCGGATACTTTGCGTGCATCGAACCGTCCGAGGGCGTCCGTCGACGCATCGCCGCGCAGTACGAACGGTTGGAGCGCGCGCGTCGAACCGCTCCTCTCATCGCCATCGGTGCCCGATTCGTGGAGATCCAAGGCTTGACCCAGGGCGGACTGCTGGCGATCGAACTGTTCACGACCGTCATCCCGCTGATGATCCTGGGCTTCGGCTACTTCACGGGCTTCGCTAAGAATGCGAGCGTCGGCAACGTCTTCATCCGCCAGCTCGGACTCGACGATTCCCTCGCCGAGACAGTGCGGGCGACGTTCGGTTCGGCAGAAGGACTCGAGTCGACGTGGACGGTGTTCGGCCTGGCCGGCTTCCTCGTGTGGGGAATCCCCATGGCGGTGACCGTGGCCGCGATGTACGCCAAGGCGTGGCGGCGCGAAACCTTCTCCATGGGCAAGAACCTGCTGCGAGGCACGATCTGGTTCGTCGTCTACCTCGCGATGATCGTCCTGCGTGAACGCATCAGCTTCGCGGGCCACGTTCACGGCGGCGTCCGCGGGCTCCGCTTCGTCGTTGCGCTGATCCCGGTTTGGATTTTCTGGTCGGTGAGTCCGGTCTTGTTGGTGCGCGAGGGCGACCGGAGTCGGCGGGCACTGATGATCGCCGGACTCGCCGGAGTCGTCATCGACGGTGTGATCCTGCCGATTGCCGCGCGAGTTGCGCTGCCCCTGCTCCTGAAGGGGTGGGCCGGGTTCGGCCCGATCGGCGTGTCCATGACCCTCATGACATGGTGTGGCGTCGTGGGGTTCGGCTGGGTCGTGACCGCCTGCGCCGGTGCGGTGCTGTGGGAACGAACCGCGCCGAGCCACACCGTCGTCGAATCCGAATCCAGGTTTGATTCGTCGCTCTGATCAACGGGGTTCACCGCCGGACTGAATTGTCGAAAAAGTGCCGTTCCTCACGGACTCAAGCCACTCAATATTCGGTCGAATGGTCGGTCATGGACACTTTGAGCCGCTACAGAACGGACGCCGGTGCAATCCGCGATCCGCGCCGCTCGGTTCGGTTTTCTCTCGCTCGGCGGTCGGTGGTGCGGGCGACCGTGGCGGCACTCCTCGTCCTCGGTGTGGCGGCTCCGGCTGCCGCCGCCGGACTCGGTGGGCTCGGCGCCGACAGCGTGAGTGCAGACACCTCAGCCATCGGCAGCTGCGATTCCGATGGCGTCCGTGTGGAGTACCAGGTGGGAGCGAGCACGAGCGGGCGGCCGACAGTGACCGGTGTGGTGCTCAGCTCCATCCATCCGAGCTGCACCGGATCCACGGTGCACCTGACCGTCTCAGGTGCCGGCAACCGTCCGCTCGGAACCGGCACCGCGCGGGTGACCGGCTCGACCCAGACCATCACCCTTCCGACCCCGGTCGACGCGACCGCGGTCACCGGAACCGCCCTCGTCATCACTGGGTGAGTTCCGGCCAAGTGCCGACCCGGTGCGCGTGACAAACCACCGAACGTGGTCGGACCAAGAGGCAAGGTCGGTACTTTTTGCCTTTTCGGAATCCGCCTGAGAGAATCCGCCACTCGGAGTGCCAATCCAGGCGGAGTTCTCTCGTCGTCAGACGGGTGATGGAAAGGGAAGGTACGGAACGCCGATGAGTGCTCGACGCGCGCGATTCATCGCCTTGATGACAGCCACATCGATGGTCGTCGTCGCGTGCGGAACTTCGACGGCCCCGCGCGCGGTCCCGTCCGTCGCGCCCCTTGCGGCAGTGAGCACGAAGGCCGCGCCACACGTGGAGCCGTGCGGATTGGGCCAACCCACGCCGGCCGACGAGACGGGTCTGTCGGACGATGCGATCACCGTCGGCGTGATCGCCGACGTCACCGGTGCCCGAGCCCAGTTCTTGTCCAACTGGCAGGCGATGCAGGCGTTCGCGGCCTTCTGCAATTCGCGTGGCGGGATCGCCGGTCGCCGGCTCGATCTGACGCTGTTCGACACCAAGGTCTTCAACCACCGAGCGGCGGTGACGGACTCGTGTGCCTCGGTCTTCGCACTCGTCGGTTCGGCCGCGGCATTCGACGGCGACGGCGCATCGATCGAATCGGATTGCGGGATCCCGGATGTTCCCGCGCTCGTCGCCGAGCCGGGTCACGATCGCGTGCCGACCGTCATCTCGCCGCTGCCCAATCCGCAAGACCTGTTCCTCGTCGGTCCCGAGCGTTACCTCGCGCGCACGCATCCGACGGCCGTGCGCAATGCCGCGATGGCCTACCTCGATGTCGGTGTCACTGCCGTGCGCGCGTCCCGAGCGGTGGAGGCCACCCGCCGAATCGGGTACCGCTACACGGTCACCAACCCCATCCCGGCGCTGTACGGGGACCAAGACGTCCAGTCGCTGGTCGGCCGACTCAAATCGAAGTCGGTTCGGTACCTCAGTTTTCAGGGTCGGGTCACCGACCTCGCTGCCTTCCAGACTGCGATCGCCGCCGCCGGTGACCCGATCGAGGTTGTCGATGCGCCGCCGCTCTTCTACGACCCGAGTTATCTCACCGCGGCCGGGGCAGCCGCGGAAGGCACCTACGTCCTGACCCAGACGACGCCCTTCACCGATGCCAGCACTTCACCGGAACTCCGCCGTTACATCGAGTGGCTGGGTCGTGCGGTGCCGGGCGCAGTTCCCACCGCGTACGGGGCCCGTGGGTGGTCCGCCGGACTGCTCTTTGCAGAAGCCGCCCGCCGCGCCGGCGCCAACCTCGATCGCGCCAGCGTGCTCGCCGAACTCCGCGCCATCCACGCCTGGGACGGCAACGGCATCCAGGTGCCGGCCGATCCCGGCCGGCGCCGAGCGAGTTCGTGCTTTGCGTACATGCAGGTGCGGTCGGGAAGTTTCCAACGCGCCTACCCGTCTCGCGGTTTCGCCTGTCCGCGAGACGGTTGGCTCCGACTCAACCGCAACTTCCGCCACCTCTGAGGGAGATACGAGTGCTGCGCACCATGCGGTTCCGCACCAAACTTTTGTTGATCGTGCTCATCCCGATGCTCGGCGCGGTGGCACTGGCGGTTCCGGGTGTCCGGACCCGCCTGCGGGATCTCGATGTGAGCAAGAGTGCCCGAGCCCAGGTCGCGCCGGCCGCGTCGGTCCAGACGTTCCTCCGTCGTCTCGACGATGAGGGATCCCTGTCGGCGTGGTGGGTCGCAACTGGTGACGCGACGGTCAAGGGCCGACTTCGCACCGCTCGTGTCGCGACGGACCAAGCGCGTCGCGCCCTGCCGACCGCCGAGCGCGCCGCGGCCTCAGCGGGGGCCGCCGGTGCCGCGCGGGGAATTCGTGACTTGCGGGAAACCCTGACGTTGCTCGATCGTCAACGCCAGTTCGTCGATCTGCGGATCACGCCGGACGGCTCGGTGCTCGGAAACTTTCGAGACATCGCGCGGGACACCACCGGCATTCTCGACGCCTTCGCGCGTGCTCCCCAGGGCGCCGCCGCCGCCATCATGTTTCGCGACGAGGCGACGTTCGCCCGGCTCGAGAGCGCGCTGTCGGACGAGCGGTCGATCCTCGCGCTCGCGTTCGGTCGCCACGAACTCACGGACTCCTTGGCATCGGATCTCATCGCCGCGGTGACCACCCAGAACGCAGCCCGGCGCGATCTCGAAGGCCAGGGTCGTGCCGCTACGCGCCTCCAGATCCAGGCCGGCGTCGACCAGTTCCGTCGCGCGACCGATCGGGTGCGGGAACAACGCGCCCCGGTCCTCGCGAGCCGCACCCTGCGCCTCTCCGACACCGCCGGTGCTTGGTACGCCACCGCCACCGCCCAGCTTCGCGGCTGGCAGGCCATCGTAGATCGAGTCGCGCAGGGCATCGATCGGGACCTCGCGCAGCGCCAGAACGATGCACGCTCCACTCTGTTGCTCGTCGGACTCGGCTCGCTCGGGCTTCTCATCGTCGCCGGCGGACTCGCGGTGCTCATCGCCCGGGCCACGACCCGACCATTGCGTCAACTCGCCGACGCCGCGCACGACGTCGCAACCCGCCAACTCCCGGCGCTGGTGAACGCGCTTCACGATCCGAAGGGCGAACCGCAGACGATCACGCCCATCACCGTGCGGTCCCGAGACGAACTCGGTGCGCTGGCAAAGGCGTTCAACCACGTCGAGCGCATGACCATCGAGGTCGCCGACCAGCAACGCGAGACCGTCCGCACCGGGATCAGCGATCTATTCATCAACCTGGCGCGGCGGAACCAACCGTTGATCGCCCGGCAGCTGAGTGTGATCGATTCGCTCGAGAGCGATGAACGCGATCCCGATCGGCTCGGTTCGCTCTTCACGCTGGATCACCTCGCCACTCGGATGCGGCGCAACTCGGACAGCCTCTTGGTACTCGCCGGAGTCGACGAGAAGGTGGCCGGGCGTGCGAACGTGCCGCTCCTCGACGTCGTGCGCGGCGCGGTCTCGGAGACCACCGACTTCGCCCGTATCGATACCGCCGGCATCGCCAGCGACGTAGAGATCGTGGGCTACGCGGCCACCGACGTCGCCCACTTGTTGTCAGAGCTCCTCGAGAACGCGACCTCATTCTCGACGCCGGCATCGCGAGTCCTCGTCGCCACCCAACCCAGCGGTGACGGCATCGAGATGGTGATCTCGGACAGGGGAATCGGGATCTCGGTCGAGCGCATGACTGCGTTGAACAAACTCCTCGCCGACCCACCGCCTCCGGGTCTCGTGTTGTCGCGTTCACTCGGCCTGGTTGTCGTGGCGCGGTTGGCGCAACGAACCGGGGTGAGTGTCGCACTGCGGAGTGCGCCCACCGTCGGGACGGCGGCAGTGTTGACCGTGCCGGCGAGCATCGTGCGGCGAATCACCGATGCCCCGGACACCGTCGATCTCGTCGAGGAGGAGCGCGCGTCGTCGGTGGTCGACGTTCGCAACGAAACAGTGGATGGGGGAGTGACCGACCCCGCGACTTCGAGTTCATCGGACCTGACCGCGGGCGACCTGGCACCAGACCCGGAGCCGGCAGTCGCCGGAGTGGCGGCGGGCGAGCTCCCCAAGCGGCTCGACGCGACCGACTCCGGGCTTCCTCGCCGCCGGCCGGCGAATGACCCAACAACCGATACCGCCGTCGTCGAGCCGACCCTCGACGTCAGCGCGCCACCGAACCGACCCGCCGACGCCGTTTTCGAGTTCGTCGCGCGCTTCGAAGCCGGCCGCCGCCGCGCGCAGACTGACGACACCGGTGGTGACGAGTTGTGAACGACCCGGCGAACGACCTCGGCTTCCTCCTCACCAACCTCGTCGCGCACGTTCCCGGAATCCGCGAAGCCGCAGTGGTTTCCTCGGACGGGCTGCTCATCGCGCTCTCGGACACCGTCAACCGAGAGACGGGGGACCGGCTCGCCGCCGTGGCCGCCGGCCTGTTGAGCGTGGCGCGCGGCGCGGGAACGCCGATGCAGGCCGGAGCGGTGCACGAGATCATCGTCGAACTCGAACGCGCGCTCATCGTGGTGATGGGCATCTCCGATGGCAGCGCGCTGGCCGTTGTGGCCACCCGACCGTGCGACATCGGCCTCGTTGCGTACGAGATGGCACTCCTCACCGACCGGGCCGGCGCCGCGCTGACTCCCCAGCTCGTCGCCGAGCTCCGCGAGGAACTCCCGTTATGAGCCACCCGATCGGGTCCCTACGCCGAACCCCCGCGAGCGCGCCATGACCACGCCGTCCGAACCCGAACCGCGGCTCGCCCGGCCGTACGTGCTCACCGGCGGCCGCACCCTCGGCGCAAGCGACCTTCCCCTCGAGGCCGTGGTGGTCACCGAACGCAGCTCGCTTTCGGCCGGCGCCACGCCCGAGGTGCAGGCGATCGTCCGGTTGTGTCGATCCCCACATTCGATTGTCGAGATCGCCACGCACCTGCGGTTGCAAGTGGGTGTGGTACGCGTGCTCGTCGGTGATCTGG
>JANLTQ010000475.1:0-2615 GCA_031363005.1 Acidimicrobiia bacterium
CGCCGCCATCATCAGCTCGATCCTCTACTCGCCCCGGCTCGAACGCAACGTCGGCGTGGCGGAACTCAAGGCCGGCTTGGCCGAGCGCAGCGTGCACATGCGTCCGTGGATCCAGCCGGCCGTCAGCTGACCGCGCGCTCCGGGGGCTCCCACTCGATCCGATCGGCATCGGCCCACAGACGTTCGAGGGCGTAGAACTCACGCGTCTCGGACAGGAAGATGTGCACGACGAGCAAGCCGTAGTCCATCAGCACCCACGACGCGTCTTTGAGTCCCTCGATACGAAGCGGCGAGATCTCCGCCTCGATCTTCAGGGTCAGCTCGATCTCGTCGCAGATGGTTCGGACCTGGCGGGTGTTGGCGCCCGACGCAATCACGAACGTCTCGGTGATTCCGATGATGTCGCCGACGTCGAGAATGAGCACATCGGTTGCGATTTTCTCCGCCGCAGCACGCGCCGCGGCGATGGACATCTCCGTCGCGTTCATTTGATTCCTTCCGGTGCGCCGTATTGCGGACAGTCGGATCCGACCACGATGGTCACGTCGGAAATGCCGAGATCCTTCCGAGCCTTCCGCAACGAGCCGCATCCCATCGCATCGAGCAGCCGCTGCGCTCCATCTCGCCACGTGTCCTGGAAGTACACGACTTCGGTGCTGGTTTGGCCGAATCCCCGAATGTTCTCCGTCAACGTGATCTTTCCACCGGCCGGAACGACCTTGTCGGCGACCGCTTGCGCCACGCCGAGGAACCCGGTCCCATTGAGCACTTCCACTCTCGGGCGACCGCGGTCCGAACCGAGTCGCTCCCGAGGAAACGCCCGCTGCACGTAGGCGACGAGATCGGACTCACGCACGGCGAATCGCTCACCGCCAGTGATCGCGATCGAATCGACCGGGAGGGTGTCGATGCGGTGATCGGGAGCTTGCGCAGTCGCAACCAGCGGAGCGAGTCCACTCTGGAGACTGGTCGTCTCGCGCGCCACGCTGCGGACGGCAAGCCGCCCGAGCCACGCTTCGAGCACGCTCCCGGACGTCACGAGCCGGTCCAACTCGTTCACCGATTGTGGTCCGACCATGAGCTGGGTCGCCTGGGCCGCGGAGAGACTCTGCTCCCCGGCCGGGAAGGTGGCCGCAGGTGTGAGGATCTCGACCTCGGCGCCCAGCGTGACCGGCAGCGGCTCGGACGGCCCCATGACCGCGGTGAGGCCGGCATCGTCGAGGACCACGGCGCGACCGATGCCGACTCCCACCACATTCTCGACACTGGTTGCGAGCCGTGCGCCGTCGTCGTCCACCGGAATGGCACCGAGGGTGGCCACTCCGAGCGCGGGAACATCGAGTTGGGTCGCCGACGGGATCAGCAGCGCAGACCCCGACGAACGATCACGGCCCAGCAACATGATGAGGTCGTTCCCGAACACTGCGTTGTGGTGGACCAACAGGAGCGTTCCGGTACCCGCCGGCTTGACGCTGCGAACCGCGCGTCGGGGCACATCCGTGCCGTCATCGGCGGAGCGAACGATCATGCCGACCACGACGAGCAGGGCCAGTGCGCCCGCGATCGCCGGCATGGTGCGGGTCCAGAACGGTGCGAGCGACCGCGGCCGAGTTCGCGAGGGCTTCGGCGCCGGCCGTGCGGACGGTCGCCGGGCCCGCCGATTGCGTGGCGCAGGCTCGACCTCGGGCTCCACCGTGAGATCGAGTTCAACCCCGAGCCCGGAGCCGCCCTCCGCGTCGACCTCGATGATGGATTCTTCTGGGACCGGCTCCGCCGAAGGCGCGTCTAGGACCGAAGTGGCGACGCTGTTCATTCGGCGAGTTCGCCGGCGGGCGTTCTTCCGTGCCCGACGCCGACCCAACCATGATTGTTGGCGCCGCCGTTGCGCTCTCGTGGGAACGGACACCGCGCCGTCGGCGGGCTGCTCCGTCATGGCCGAGGAGTGTAGAGGCCGTGCTGCCCAATGAACTGGACGACCGACGGTGGCATCAGACCATCGACCGGGGCACCCATCGCGAGGCGTTCACGCAGTTCCGACGACGAAATATCGAGGCGCGGGACCGGTACCCGCACGAACTCCCACTCCGGGCCCGGCGGCTCCGCATGCTCCCCCTCGCGTTCCACGACGACCACGGTCGCGAGATGACGGGTTTCTTCGAGCCGCCGCCACGTCGGGAGATTGGCCGCCGCATCGGTACCGAGGATGAGGAACAGCTCGATGCCAGGCCCTCCGAGGGCTTCAAGCGTGTCGGCCGTGACCGAGGGCCCCATCCGGTCGACCTCGACCCGCGACACCCCCACACCGTCCACCCCGGCCACCGCGAGCTCGCACATCTCGGCACGCACAAACTTGGTCGCCACGACGCGGCCGGCCTTCTGCCACGGATCACCGGCGGGGACCAAGACGACGTTGTCGAGCGCCAGCGCGTGGCGCACCTCGGCCGCCACCCCCACATGCGCGACATGCACGGGATCGAACGTTCCGCCGTAGACCCCGAGCCGCATCACCGATCGAGTTTAGGAAGCTGGGCCGTCATGGTTGCGTTCCGTTCGATGGTCGGGACCTAGGGTGCTACCAGTGGCGAGCTGTCTCACACTCATCCGGGTGCGTGTCC
>JANLTQ010000495.1:0-5151 GCA_031363005.1 Acidimicrobiia bacterium
CGACGGCGAGAGCTTCAACCAGAGCCTTGAGAAGGCCGGGCGCGTTGCGGACTTCCTCGAGTTCGGGGAGCTGCTGGTGCGCGACGCACGCGACCGGGAAGAGAGCTGCGGCGGCCACTTCCGCGTCGAGCATCAGACCGAAGACGGTGAAGCCTTGCGCGACGACGAGAACTTCGCGTACGCCGCCGCATGGGAGTGGAAGGGCGACGGCGAGCGACCCGAAGTGCACAAGGAACCGCTCACCTTCGACAACGTCCACCTGGCCCAACGCAGCTACAAGTAGGAAGGAGACGACCATGGACCTGACCCTGCGAGTGTGGCGCCAAGCCGGCCCGGACTCCCCCGGCCGTTTCGAGACCTACGCGATGCCCGGCGTCAGCGAGGACATGTCGTTCCTCGAGTTGTTCGACGTGTTGAACGAGCAGTTGCTGGCGGACAACGAAGAGCCCGTCGCCTTCGACCACGACTGCCGTGAAGGCATCTGCGGCTCGTGCGCCATGATGATCAACGGGCGCGCGCACGGCCCCGAGAAGGGCACCGCCACCTGCCAACTCCATCTGCGCAAGCTGAAGAACGGTGCGGTGATCACCGTGGAACCGTGGCGGTCCGCCGGCTTTCCGATCATCAAGGACCTCGCGGTCGATCGCAGTGCGTTCGACCGCATTGTGGAGTCCGGTGGCTTCATCACTGCGCCCACCGGGGCAGCCCGCGACGCCAACGAGATCCTGGTTCCAAAGGAAGCGTCCGACGCCGCGATGGACGCGGCGGCGTGCATCGGCTGCGGCGCGTGTGTGGCCGCGTGCCCGAACAGCGCCGCACAGCTCTTCACCGCCGCGAAGTACTCCCACCTCTCGTTGCTCCCCCAGGGTCAACCGGAGCGGTACACGCGGGTGGTCGCCATGGTCGAGGAAATGGAGAAGTTCTTCGGCTCCTGCACGAACCACGGCGAGTGTGAGCAGGCGTGCCCGAAAGAGATCTCCATCGACTTCATCGCGATGTTGAATCGGGACTTCGTGAAGGCGCAGTTCAAGAACACGCGCCTGAGCGGTCAACGCGCCTGATCGACGCCGTCGCGTCCGACGGGCCTCCGGCCGTCGGTCCCGTGCAAAAGACGGTCAGTGACCGACCTGCTGGGTCCAACGGCCCGCCTGGATATCCCAGCGGATGTCGTTGAAGGTGCCGTCGGTACCGAAGACGCCCACCACCAGATCACCGTCGGGGGTGATCGCCAGCAGCGGCTTGTCAATCACGACCGGCCCAAGCCTGAGGGTCTTGGTCAGGTTGACCTCGTTGCTCGCGCCGTCGGCGGTGTCCCACTTCTGCCACAACACGCCGGTCTTCGACACGTAGAAGGTGTGGAGCGCTCCGCCATAGGGGATACGGGCTGCAGGGTTCATGGAGTCCTCTTCTTCGTCGGGTGACACGACGACGATCGGCGTCGGCGCGGGCGGTTGGAGACAGGGCTTGTTGTGGTTCGCCGTGGAGTCGTCCACGGCGACCGTCGGTGCGCAGTTCCCCACGACCAACGCGGCGGGATCGCACGACACCACCCGACACGCGATCCGTCCGACGGTGGCTACCTGTTGGTTGCACTGACCGTAGCGAAACGCAGTGCACCCGGCTTTGCGGTTGTTGCAGTCGCCGTTCGCACATCCACAACCCCACGGCGAGTCCGAACAGTTGTCCGGACAGATACGACCGGTTCCGCAGTGACACGTGGCGTTGCAATCGATGTAATACCGAGAGCCGTTGCAGTACTGCGAGCCGTCGGCTTTCCACCACCCGGCTGCGATCGTGCCGGGCGGACACGCGTTGATTCCGGTGATCGTGCAACAGAACTCCGTGTACCCGTCGCAGCACAGCGAGCCGCAATCGCACGACGAACCTTGGCAGTTACAGATCGCGCCATAGGCCGATCCCGGGCGCAGCACGTAGTCGGTCGGCGCGACAGCGAGCGCAGTACCCACCACCGCAGTGCGAGCGATGAAGCTGCGGCGGCTCGTATGCCGGCCGAGGAACCGAGCTGCCCGATCTGCGAGTCTGGCGGTCATCGGCTGCGGCGCCCATCCATCGAGATCGCTGCGAGTTTGGGCACGACCGTCAGCGCAGTGAACGCCGCGTAGGTTCCGATTGCGATCAACGCAAGGAACGGGAGGCCGGCGAGCGGTTGGCGATCAAGGGTCGTCCCCAGGCCACCGCCGTCTCGAGCCGCCACTGCAAGCGCACTGGCGGCCGCCGCGAGGTTCATGGCCACGTGCAACCAACTCGGCGGCGTGTCGACGCGTCCGAAACACCCGCACGATCCGATCGGGAGCCGACGCACCCGAGCAATCACGACGAACGCAGCGAAGAGGAGGTAGGACCCAGCCACCCCGACCACCAGGATCGGCGCTCCGGTGATCGCTGCCGCGACCGCCAAGAGCGCCTCGAGCGCGCCAAGCCCACGAACCGCGGGCGACGACACGGGGATGCCGAACTTGCGCAGCGCGCCCACCGTCATGGTCGGGTCGATGGTCTTCGCAATGCCTGCCGCCGCGAGAAGCACCGCGGCGATGAGAAACGGACCGGACCAGACACCCATCGACACGAAACTACTGAGCAGTCTGGGGGGAAATGGTCACGGTCGCAAGAACCCGGTTGAGCACCGGAACGAGCCGGGCGCGCCGGGCGTGCGCGCCGAGGACCGCGTACAGACAGAACGCTCGGTCCTGTTCGTGAAAGAAGGCTTGATAGCCGCTCTGGCCGGCGATCCCACGACGAAGGTTCGATGGGTCGAACTCACTCCGGTCGAGGGTTCTCGGCATTCCCTCGGAGCGGAAGAGCGCAGTCTGGGCCGACGCGGGCTCGTGCTCGAAGAGGACCACGAAGATGTCGGCGTCGCCCATGAGCTCGACCGCGCCACTGCCGAAGTCACCGCGATCTTGCGGGAGCCCGAAGTTGGCGAGATGGACGACGGGGTGGGATCGAGCCTCGAACACTGTCGTTCCGGTTGCGCTCACCAACGTGTCCGTCGCACCGTCACGTCGGACCGAGATCCGCCCGTCCCATCCGGCCGGAAGCACAACGCCCAGGTTGTGGGCGCGGAGATTGCTCATCGGTACGCCACCGCAAGTGCTGCGGCGCACGCCGTGGTGATTTCCGCCCAGACCGTCACGGTCCCGAATGTACCGTTCCAGGCTTCCCACCGACTCACTCGCGCTGCGATCGCGCTCGGCGTCACCAGCGACGCGTTGGCGAACAGTGGTACCGAGCGCGCGAGCCCGAAGCTGGCCCCCACGACCAGACCTCGCCCGGGCGACGACGTCATCGCGGCGGCGATCCACGCGAGGTAGACGGCGGCGGCGGTGACGATCGTCATCACTCCCGTGCCGAGCTGCGTGCCGAAGCCGAGCCCGTAGACCCAACCGCGGTAACGGCCGAGCCAATCCTCGTTGACCTGACGATGCCACGATGGAACCCGGTGGGCGCGACCGTCCACCAACGCTGCGATCGCGGCGGCGAGCGCAAGGATCGCGGCGCGCGGCGCCAGCGTGCCGGCTCCGCCCACCAGCGAACCGAGCCCGCCCAGGAGTGTGCCGAAGCCGGCCCCACCCGCGACCGAGCCGGCCGTGAGCGCAACCACTGTGACCGAGAACCGCTGACCGCGTGCCCGCTCCCCGAGCGGGTGGATGCTCGCAAGCATCGATTCGCCTCAGGGGGACCACGTGGACCGGAGGCCGGCGATGACGGCGATCCCGACGGCGGCAATGGTCAGCGTGATCTCAGCGGAACTCACGAGCTGCTCATCCTGGCAACGCCCTCTCGCGGTGGACGTTATGGATTGTTCGCGTCCGGTGGTACCGAGCCCGCGGCGTCGGGGCCGCCGGTCGCGGGGTACAACCTCGGATCACCCGGTGCAATGCCGGCGTTCAACAGCGCATCGTCGGCGCGCTCCTCACGTTCACGGTCGGCGGCATGACGACGTTCGGCACGGACGGACCGAGCCGCTGATGATCGACGGGCATTCGTCAGCGCGCCGTCGTCGACGGACTCCGTGACCATCTCGCAGACGCGCGACCAGTTCGTTGCAGTCCCTTCCCCCGCGACGGCTCCGCTCATGCCCTCGACATAGACGAAGTATGGAGACCCGGCCACCTCGTAGGCCGCCCATGCCGATGTGGACATCACCACGGTCGCTTGGGGCGGAGCGAGGCGCCGGAGCGCACTGACGTTTTCGTCCTCCGGACTCATCGTGACAACCACGAGGCGAGCGTCGCCGGGGATGGCCAGTTTCGGATCGCCGAACGCCTCCCAGAACTCCCGACAGGTGAGACAGCCGCTCGAGAGGAACGCGAGCAACGTCGGGATCGGGTTTCCGAGGATACCGATCGCAACCGCGTCGCCGTCCAGGTCCACACCGCTGACATCGGTCGCGTCCGGGCTCGGCCCTTTCGTCGGCACACTCGGTGCCACGCCGGCACGACCACGCGGTCGCGCGGGCGTCTCGGCCGCATCATCGTCCAGCTCGTGACCCAGGCCGGCGTCGTGCAGGGCCCGGAGGATCTCCGCGTGGCTCCGCAGCAAGCCGGCGACGAGCACCACCAGCAGCGCCACCACTGCGGCCAACACCACTACCAACGCCGTCATGCCGCCAGGCTAAGACACTCCGGCGTCGACCATGGCCCGTTCCGGCGATCACCCGAGTCAGGACGTGCACCAAGACGGTGTTCGCAATCTGGACCTGACCTGCGCTCGCTTCGGTGTGTTCCGCGGCGACGACGAGCAGACTTTCCATGATGCGACATCCCTCAGGGAGTTCGCACCGCACGCCGAGGCGACGGAACGAATCGTCGCGGGGTCGATGGCTTTCCTCATCATCAGGTCGGACGCCACTCGTGCGATACGGCCTGCGCTCACCTTGCGCGCACCCAGCCGGTACTGAACCACCACCGCCTCCTCACCCTTTCGCAAATTCGCAATTTCGAGTTAGCTGTACAAGTGTAGAGCTAACTCGAATTCCCGAATTCGAGAGTTGTGGTACGTGATCGTGCCGGCAGCGCGGTGACCTCGGAGTTGCGCCAACGTTGGATCCATGGTGCTTTGGACGGCAAAATTGCGATCATCACACAGCCGTCGCGGCCGGATACCTGGGGTGCCTTCGCTCGGCTGACG
>JANLTQ010000502.1:0-1990 GCA_031363005.1 Acidimicrobiia bacterium
TCCCACATGTAGTCGGTGAGGATGCCGTCGTCGATGAGCACGTTCCGTTGCGCCGGTGCACCTTCATCGTCAAAGGCGCACGCGCCCCAATCCCGCGCCAGCGCGCCGTCGTCGACGAGGGTCACACCTCGACCGGCGACCCGTTCGCCGACCTTCCCGGCAAAGACCGACGCATCGCGAGAGACGAGGTCGGCTTCCAAACCGTGGCCACAGGCTTCGTGGAACAACACGCCGCCGGCGCCCCTGCGCAGCACGACGGGCAGCTTGCCGCTCGGCGCCGGCCGGGCTTCGAGCTTCGAGACGGCGCGCGCCGCGGCAATACGCGCGATCTCCTCGGGCGGATGCTCGTCGAAGAACTCAAATCCGATCGTGCGCCCCGGCGCTTCCGATCCGGTCTGCAATCCCGTGTCGGCCGAGGCCACGCAGCTCACGGCAAAACGCGTGCGGACCTGGTCGTCCGTGGCGAGCACACCGTCGGAGTTGGCGACGAGGATCCGGCGGCGGCTGTCGGCGTAACTCGAGGTCACCTGCGTGATGGATCCGGATTCGGCGCGCGCGGCTTCATCGGCGCGGGCCATCATCTCGACCTTCTTCGCCTTCGAGACGGTCTCGGGCAACGTCTGGACCAGGTGCGGGCGGTTCGCGGATCGTTCGACGAGCGGCGCGACCTTGGTGCCAGGCCCTCCGGCGGCCGCCGCAGCCGCCGCCGCATCGGCCGCCGCCCGCAAACCGTCGGCCGAGAGGTCCGAGGTGTGCGCAAATCCGGTGGTCTCACCGCGGACAACGCGGATTCCGGCACCCCGGCTCCGACTCGAACGCATCTCTTCGACCTTGCCGTCGTCGTAGGTCGCAGACGTCGACGCCCGGTCCTCGACGAACACGTCGGCGAAATCTCCACCTCCCGCCAGCGCACGCTGGAGGGTGGCCTCAACGATCGGGGTCTCGAGCATTCGATCTCCTCCGAAGTGTGGAGTCGGTCCAGGGGTTGCGTATGGTACGCCCGTGCCACTCGACGCCGGTCTGTCCGGAACTGTGACTCATACCGTCGTCGATGCCGACACTGCGGTCGCGCAGCGGACCGGTTCGGTCCCGGTCCTGGCGACTCCGAACGTCGTGTTGCTCGCCGAACAAGCTGCGGTGGTGGCCGTCGACGGTCACGTTCCCGCCGGCCACACCACGGTGGGCTACCGAGTGCAGTTGGACCACTTGGCGCCGGTTGGTGTCGGTGAGGTGGTGACCGCGGACGCAGTCCTCGAGACGATCGAAGGCCGCCGACTCACGTTCCGCGTCTCGGTGAAGTACCGCGACGGACTCGTGGCGGCCGGGCGCATCACCCGAGTCGCAGTCGAGGAAGTCCGCTTCCTCGCTCGCGCCGCAGGAACTGCGTAGTGGTGCGACGTGCCACTCGCTCAGGCGGCTGTTGACGCCGAGTCCGAGGCATCCACCGATGCAAGGAAACTGCGCAACACCTCGAGCCAGAGCGGCCCGTTCTCGAACTGTGGTGAGTGTCCTGCATTGGGGATGACCACGAGCTGCGCGCCGGGAATGGTGGCGGCCATCGCACGCGAGCCGGGGAGAAATGGCGCGTCCTCCACACCGACCATGACGAGGGTCGGGCATTCGAGCGTGCCCATCTCGGCGAGTTGGTCGGGCTGATCGCGGATTTCCACCATCATCTGGGTGTACATCGCACCACTCAGCGCAGCCCACTTGGCATCACCAAACTCCCGATAGCCGGGACGCTCGGCGAGGGTGCGGTCGTACGCGGGAGTTCCGAGCGGCTCGAACGCGTCCATGACCCGCTTGAGTTCGTCCATTCCCTGTTCCTTCGCGATCTGGACGCCCAAATCGATGATGTCCGAGTCCAGTGAGGCCAACGGCCCTGGTGCCGTGTCCATCAGCACGAGGGCATCGAGCCGTTCCGGAGACGAGAGCGCGAACCGACGCACCACCATGCCGCCCATCGAGTGACCGAGCAGCCGGACGCGGC
>JANLTQ010000505.1:0-2680 GCA_031363005.1 Acidimicrobiia bacterium
GGTGTCCTGTAACGACGCGGAATACAACCACGACTCGGTTGCCAAAGACGCCTTCGTGATTCCCATCAACTCGGGACGGCCTTCGGCCGGGCTCTTGCCTTCGGCCACCAGACGCTTGTTGACGTTCGCAAACTCGCGAGCGTCCGCTTTCTGGCCGGGCAGGAACGTCGAGTCACCGGGGTCGGACACACCGACCCGCCGCAGCATCTGCCGGCAGATGACCTCGATGTGCTTGTCGTGGATGGACACGCCCTGTTCCCGGTACACCTTCTGCACTTGGTCCACCAGGTACTGCTGGGTGGACCGGATGCCGTCGATGTCGAGGATCTTCTTCGGGTCACGAGAGCTCTTCACGTCACCGGTGAGTTGCGCACCGGCCACGATCTCGACGCCGTCGGCGATCCCGGGGGCGAGGTGGGTGCGCATGGAGACGGCATGGATCTCTTCTTCGCCGTCGTCCGCAACCACCGTGAGGGTGCGCTCACCCTTCTCGTTCTCACCGATGCGCACGACGCCGGAGGATTCGGCCAACACGGCCGCGCCCTTCGGAGTCCGAGCCTCGAACAGCTCGACGACGCGGGGCAGACCGTGGGTGATGTCCTCACCCGCGACGCCACCGGTATGGAAGGTACGCATGGTCAGCTGCGTGCCGGGCTCGCCGATCGACTGCGCCGCGATGATGCCGATGGCCTCGCCGAGATCGACGAGCTTGCCGGTGGCGAGCATCGTGCCGTAACAGAAGCTGCAGATGCCGGCGCGGTACTTCTCGTCGGCCGGGTCGGCGTTTTCGGCGTCGACTTCCTCGGCCAGGTGGCGGGGGTACTCACACGTGAGCACCGAGCGCACCCGGACGCGAGTGACCTTCTCGTCCTGCACCAGCACTTCGAGGACGTCTTCGTTGACCTCGGTGTTGCGCGGCAACACCGAACCATCTGCCAGGGTCACGTCCTCCGAGAGCACGCGACTGAGCAACGACGTCTCGATGAACCGCACGTGGTCCGGATCGTTGGTGACGTTCTCGACCCAGATGCCACGCGTCGAGCCACAGTCCTCGTCCCGCACGATCAGTTCCTGCGCAACGTCGACCAGTCGACGGGTCAGGTAGCCGGAGTCCGCGGTACGAAGCGCCGTATCCGCAAGACCCTTGCGCGCGCCGTGAGTGGAGATGAAGTACTCGAGGACCGAGAGGCCCTCACGGAAGTTGCTCTTGATCGGCCGCGGGATGATTTCACCACGCGGGTTGGCCACCAGACCACGCATACCGGCGATCTGACGCACCTGCATGACGTTTCCACGAGCACCCGATCCCACCATCATCTCGATGGGGTTGAACTGCTCGGCCTTCTGCTCCAAGAGCATCGCCTCGGTCACCTGGTTGGTCGCGTCGGTCCAGATCTCGACTTCTTTCTGGCGGCGCTCGTCATCGGTGATGATGCCGCGGTCGTACTGCTGCTCGACCTTGTCCGCTTCCTTCTCGTGCTTGTCGAGAATCGCGGCCTTGGCCACGGGAGTGCGAACGTCGGCGATCGAGATCGTCAGTCCGGCACGCGTGGAGTACTCGAAGCCGAGTTCCTTGAGCCGGTCGAGGCTCGCGGCCACTTCCGACTTCGTGTACTGGTCAACGAGCAAGCCCGCGATGTCGGTGATGTCACGCTTCTTGACGACACGATCCTGGAAGGTGAAGTCCGGCGGGAATGCCTCGTTGAAGAGCAGACGGCCCAAGGTCGTCTCGACCATGACCGAAGTGGAGCCGTTGGTGCCCATACGCCGGACCACCATGCTGGCCTCGCCGGCCGGGTTCTTGACCCAGCCTTTGGCGTCATCCCACTGCTGCTGCGCGGGGAAGACGTCTTCGGGGAAGCGACCGGCCGCCATCCGCACCTTGATCGGAGCATGGATCGACAGTTCGGGCACACGGTCTCCGTCGCGGAGTTCGTGCGCCATACGCGCTTCTTCCAGCGTGCTGAAGACTCGGCCGGCACCGGCACCGTCGGTCACGACCTCGGTGAGGTAGAACGCGCCGATGATCATGTCCTGGCTCGGCACCGCGATCGGACGACCGTGGGCCGGCGACAGGATGTTGTGCGCGGACAGCATGAGCAGCCGAGCTTCGGCTTGCGCCTCGGCCGACAGCGGGAGGTGGACCGCCATCTGGTCACCGTCGAAGTCGGCGTTGAACGCCGCGCAGACGAGCGGGTGAATCTGGATGGCCTTGCCCTCGACCAGCACCGGCTCGAAGGCCTGGATGCCGAGACGGTGAAGCGTGGGAGCACGGTTCAAGAAGACCGGGTGCTCCTTGATGACTTCTTCGAGCACGTCCCACACCTGCGGGCGTGACCGCTCCACCATCCGCTTCGCGCTCTTGATGTTCTGCGCGAACTCGAGATCGACGAGGCGCTTCATCACGAACGGCTTGAACAGCTCGAGTGCCATCTGCTTGGGCAGACCGCACTGACGGAGCTTGAGCCGCGGGCCGACGACGATGACCGAACGGCCCGAGTAGTCGACGCGCTTGCCGAGCAGGTTCTGACGAAAGCGCCCCTGCTTGCCCTTCAACATGTCCGAGAGGCTCTTGAGCGCGCGGTTGCCCGGGCCCGTGACCGGACGCCCACGGCGACCGTTGTCGAACAACGCGTCGACGGCCTCCTGGAGCATCCGCTTCTCGTTGTTGATGATGATC
>JANLTQ010000576.1:0-5275 GCA_031363005.1 Acidimicrobiia bacterium
GCCCTCGCGCAGGCCGCGGCGCGCCATATGGCCGAGCATTCGGTCGCAGGGCGGATCGTCAACATCGCGTCCATCTACGGCATCTCGGGCGTGGGACGGGTCCCCGAGGCGGGATACGCCGCATCCAAGGGCGGCCTGATCAGCCTCACCCGGGAACTCGCCAGCCAGTGGTCCCGTCGCGACATCCGGGTGAACGCACTCGCGCCGGGTTGGTTCCCGAGCGAGATGTCCGCCGGTATGTTTTCCGACCCGAAGTTGGCCGAGTGGATCGTCGAGAAGACCCCACTCCGACGTTCCGGCCTTTCCCACGAGCTCGACGGCGCCCTCCTGTTCCTCGCCGGAACCGCCAGCAGCTACGTGACGGGGCAGGTCCTCACGATCGACGGCGGTTGGACCGCGATCTGACCCTCGCCTGACCCACGCGTTTCCGGCCGGTTTCGACGTCGGCAGCGGTGGGGCGGGAACTCAAGATTCGGACCGAAGCGTCGATGTTCTCGGCGTGGACCATGAGCCTGGGAGCACCGGGGCGCCGAACGCCGACCAGGCGCTCCTCGGACTGATGCTCGACCACTCGACTGACGGCATCTGCCTCGTCGCCAGCGACGGCACCATCCTCGCCACCACCTCGGCGATCGAGCGCATGCTCGGGGAAACGAGCGGCGCGTTGCACGGGACGAACGGACTCGAACTCCTGCATCCCGAAGACGTCGATGCGGCACTCGATCGGCTCGGTCGGCTGGGCGAGGACGTCCCCGAGGACTACCGCACGTACCGGTTTCAACACGCTGACGGGCACTACATCACCGTCGAACTCGTGGCCAGCGAGAACCCGGTTCCACTCGAAGGTGCACCGGACGGCTCGTTGGTGCTGACGGTCCGAGACATGACCGAGTGGGACGAGACGAGGCTGGCTCTGGACCGCAGCCGAATGCGTCGCGAACTCGTTGCCTCATTGGCCGCGATGTTCGTCGACGCGTTCGACATCGAGATCGACGAGACGGTGAACCGTGCACTGCGGGCGGTCAGCGCGCACACCGGCGCCGATCGCGCGTACGTCTTCCGCCTGAACGAGGACGCGTCCTCGATGCGCCGCACCCACGGATGGGCTCGCGCCGGCCGCAGCTTCGCGACCGACGAGAACGTCGTGGTCCCGACCGAGTTCTACGCACACTGGCGCGACCAGATCCTCGCACTCGAGGTGGTCACGGTGGACGCCGACTGCGTCGATCCCGAGTGGCGCGTCGAACAGGAGACCCTGGCGGCCGCGGGGGTCACGTCCTTGCTCGCCGTCCCCCTCGTGCGTGAAGCCGAGGCAGTTGGGTTCCTGGCCGTGGACGTCTTCGATCGCACCCACACGTGGAGCGGCGAAGACATCGAGGTCCTCAAGGTCATCACGGACATCATCGGCTCGGCGCTCGCCCGCCACGACTCGAGCGCGCAGTCGCGCGCGGCAGAGGTTCGCTTCCGCGCGATGGTCGAACACTCGAGCGATGCGCTGATCGTGCTCGACCGCAATGGGCAGATCAACCACGTCCCCATCGGAGAGAACCTGTTCGGGTACAAGCCCCACGAACTCTTCGGCACCAATGCGCTCGACCTCGTCCACCCCGACGATCTGGAATTTGCGGCGACCGAGATGCTGCGCGCGGCAATGGATCCCACCTACTACGCGATCAATGCGATGCGGATCCGTCACGCGGACGGACATTGGGTACCGGTCGAACTCGTCGCATCGAGCTGGTTCGACGAGCCGGCCATCGACGGCGTCATCATGAACGTTCGTGACGTCACCGAACGTGACCGCGTGGAAGCGCAGCTCCGAGAAAGCGAAGAGCGCCTTCGCCTCCTGATCGCCAACCTGCCCGGCGCCGTCTTCCGTTGCCTGGCAACCCCGCCCTACCGAGACGAGTTCATGAGCGAGGCGGTCGAGCTCTTGACCGGGTACCCGGCCGACGACTTCATGTCACAACGCGTGACCTTCGACAAACTCGTGCTGCCGGAACATCTTGAGCGGACCGACCAGGAGGTCGAAGCGGCCATCGCGGCCGGCGGGCCGTACATCATCGAATACCCGATCCGCCATCGCGACGGTTCGATCCGTTGGATTTCCGAGAATGGCCGAGTCCTCGACGAGACACCCGGCGACGGTGGGTACCTCGAAGGCTTCATGTTCGACATCACGTCTCGCGTCGAGGCCATCGCCAACACCAAGGCCAGCGAAACCAAACTCGAACACCTCATCGCCAATGTTCCCGGCGCCGTCTTTCGATGCGAGATCGTCGCGCCGTACCGAGACCTCTTCGTCAGTGATGCGGTCACGGAACTCTGCGGCTACGACGCCGAGACCTTCTACCGCGGCGACGCGGACTTCTACGACCTCGTCGTCCCCGAACAGCGCGCCGCGCTCGATCGGTCCATTGCCGAGAGCGTGGAGCACGGACACGCCTACACCGTCGAGTTCCAGTTCCGGCACCGTGACGGCAGCCTGCGGTGGATCGAAGAGCGCGGTCAAGTCGTGCGGAACGAGCTCGGCGAGCCAATGTGGATCGACGGCGCCATGTTCGATCTCACCGAGCGCAAGCAACTCGAGGCCCGACTGGAACACGACGCGGCGCACGATCCGCTCACCGGACTCCCCAACCGAACCCTCCTGGTCCACCACCTGGAAACCACGCTGCACCGATCGCACCGCAACGGCGGTATCACCGCGGCGCTGTTCGTGGATCTCGACCGGTTCAAACTCGTCAACGACGCGCTCGGACACGCTGCGGGCGACGAACTCCTCGTGCTCTTCAGCCGTCGCCTGCTCGGCGTGATGCGCAGCAGTGATCTCGCCGCCCGTACCGGCGGCGATGAGTTCGTCATCATCTGCTCGGACCTCGTGGATGCCAACGAAGCCGAGAACATCGCCGGGCGCATCGCAGACTTACTCCGGGAGCCGTTCACCGTTCGTGGCCGCTCGGTGTTCGTCAACGCCAGCGTCGGTATCGCGATCGCCGACGGCGATGATGCGTCGGCGGACGACATTCTCCGCAATGCCGACGCCGCGGCGTACCGCGCCAAGGATCGAGGCCGGAACCGCTACGAGGTCTTCGACGACGCGCTGCGCGCCGCGACCGCCGCGGCCCTGGAGGTCGAGACGGACTTGCACCGCGCCCTCGACGACCATCAACTCTTCTTGCGCTACCAGCCCGTCGTCGAGATCGCGAGCGGTCGGCTCGTCGGCGCCGAAGGTCTGGTGCGCTGGCAACATCCCGAACGCGGCTTGCTCGCGCCGGACGAGTTCTTACCCGCAGCCGAGGTCTCCGGCCTGATCGTGGCGCTCGGACGGGAGGTGCTCGAACTGGCAGTCGGTGCCATGAGCGGCGTCGAGGAGTCCACGCTCTCCAGCGTGGCGATCAACTTCTCACCTCGGGAACTTGCGCAGCCCGACGTCGTCGACCGGGTGCGGTCCACCCTCGAGCGTCACGGCGTCGAGCCGCGGCGACTCTGTATCGAGATCACCGAGACTGCGGTGCTCGACGAGGTGGACACCGCCATCGCCACGCTCAACGCCCTCCGGGACATCGGGGTGCGGTTGGCGATCGACGACTTCGGAACGGGCTACTCGTCGCTCAGCTATCTCCGCCGCCTTCCCGTCGACATCGTGAAGATCGACCGTTCGTTCACGGGCGAACTCGGCATCGACGGCGCCAACCTGACCATCGTCGCCGGCATTATCGGCTTGGCGAGCGGACTCGGCCTCGAGGTCATCGCCGAAGGGATCGAAACCCCCCGCCAACTCGAAGTGCTGCGCGATCTCGGATGCACCTTCGGTCAGGGATACCTCTTCGCGGCGCCCGTTGCGCTCGACGACATGCTCAGCCTCAACTCGGACGGGTGGGCTGCGCCGTTCGTGCGACACTGACCGCACGCGAGCGTGGCGGAAACGGCAGACGCGCCGGGTTTAGGTCCCGGTCCCTTCGGGGGTGAGGGTTCAAGTCCCTCCGCTCGCACACTGTGATGTCGCGAGACATCGTGGACAGTTGAACCCACAAATCTAGGTGTTCAGGGTTTGGTGTCGAGGGGCTGGTAGTCGCGGGTGGGGTCGAGGGTGAGGTGGCGGAGGAGTTCGCCGTGTTCGCTGAGGACCCGGATGTCGAGGTCGGCGACGAGCACGATGATTCGTCGGCCTTTGTGGGCTCGACCGATGCCGATGTGGTGGAGTCGGGTTCCGTGGCGCAGCGTGAAAACGCCGCTCGTGTCGATCTTGTCGTGGCGGACTCGGGTGTGGGGAGCGATGGGGTGTTGCTCGGAGTCTGGTGATGCTTTCGCGAGGGCGTCGAAGGCTTGTCGTGGTGGGACCATGCCGCGGGCGGAGTGGGGTCGGGTCTCGTTGTAGTAGCGGACGAAGTAGTCGACCTGGTTCTGGAGCTCGGCGATGGAGTTGGCTGAGTCCTGTTTGCGGAGCCAACGTTTGAGGGTCTGGTGGAACCGTTCGATCTTGCCTTGGGTCTGGGGGTGGTAGGGCTTGCCGTGTTTGATGGTGATGCCCAGCGTGGCGAGTTCGGTCTCGAACCCGCAACGGCCGTTGCGGAACTGTGCGGTGAAGATGCAGCCGTTGTCGGTGAGCATCGAGGCGGGTAGCCCGTAACGTCCGGCGCCTTGGTAGAAGGCGGCGACGACATCAGCTGCGGTCGTGACGGGGAGTACGACGGCGACGGTGACCATTCGGGAGTAGTCGTCGACGAAGTCCAAGATCTCCACGCCGGTGCCATCCGCGAGGGACCAGTGGGTCATGTCGGCCTGCCACGTCTCGTTCGGTAGGTTCGCTTCGAACCGCGTCCACGATTGCCGTGGCCGTTTCTGGGGTTGGGGCACGACGAAGCCTCGCCGGACCAACACCCGGTGGATGGTGGAACGTCCGGGTGCGGTCCCATGCTGTTGGCGCAAGTGGTATTGGATGGTGAGCGGCCCGGCGTCGAAGCCCTCTTCGGACAGCTGTTTCCGGATCAGCACGATCTCGTTCTCAAGGTCCGTGTCGAGTTGGGTCGGTCGGCGATGCGGTGCGGTCGACCTCAGAACGAGTGCTTCGTAGCCGCCGGCCCTGAACCGGCCGACTTGTTTCGCGACCCACGATTTCGGCATGTCGAGCGACGAAGCAACCGATCGCAACGACCGGCCCTCGATCACGACAGCGTCAACGGCATACCGAGCACGATCCATGGCCACCACCTGAGCAGGTGTCCACGATGTCCTGGGACATGGTGTCCACTATCTCCTGGAACGGGACACC
>JANLTQ010000578.1:0-1683 GCA_031363005.1 Acidimicrobiia bacterium
GCGGCTGGCGCTGATCGCGCACGACAACCGGAAGCCGGACATGTTGGAGTGGGCCCTCGCGAATCGCGACATCCTCACCGAGCACGAGTTGTACGCAACCGGTACGACCGGCCGACTTGTGTCGGAGGCGCTCGACCTTCCGGTGACGAGATTTCTGAGCGGCCCGTACGGTGGCGACCAACAGGTAGGCGCGGGGATTGCCGAAGGTCGCCTGGACTGTGTCGTGTTCTTCTGGGATCCCCTTGAGACCCAGCCGCACGACGTGGACGTCAAGGCGCTCCTGCGCATCGCCGTCGTCTACGACTGTCCGATCGCGTGTAATCGCGCCACCGCCGACTTCATCCTCACCAGTCCGCTGATGCGCGGCGTCTACGAGCGCGGGCCGCGCTCCGAAGCCGCCGCCGCCAGCTGACCCGCGTCGTCTCGACGCGTCGTGATCAGGCTTCGACCACTCCGGAGGGACAGGTCACGCCGGTGCCGCCGAGTCCGCAGTAGCCGCCGGGGTTCTTGGCGAGGTACTGCTGGTGGTAGTCCTCGGCGAAGTAGAACTCGGGTTCGGGGCCCATCTCGGTCGTGATCTCGCCGTAGCCCGCGGCGTGGAGCCGCTCCTGGAACATCGCGGCCGATTGCGCCAACGCGTCACGCTGCGCCTCGGTCGTCCAGTACACAGCGGACCGGTACTGCGTGCCCACGTCATTGCCCTGGCGCATGCCTTGGGTCGGGTCGTGCCCCTCCCAAAACGCGCGGAGCAACTCGTCAAAGGACACGATCTTCGGGTCGAACACCACGAGCACCGCCTCGGTGTGGCCCGTCCGACCGCTACACGCTTCTTCGTACGTGGGGTTCGGCGTGATGCCACCGGCGTAGCCGACGGCGGTGGTGTACACGCCGGGGATCTGCCAGAAGATGCGCTCGGCACCCCAGAAACATCCGAGCGCGAAGATCGCCGTCTCGAGCCCGTCGGGGTAGGGGCCGCGCAGGGGATGGAAGTTCACGAAGTGCTGCTCGGGAACGCGCATCGGCTCGTCACGACCAGGAAGTGCACGCGCAGGGTCAACCATCGAACTCTTCTCCCGTTTGCCGAAACCAAACATCACGTGTGCTCCTTCGGAGCGGGCCGGACGGGCCACGTTCCACTCCGACCATTGTCTCCCATCGAGCCGGTTCGTTACGGGTCGTCGGCCGCCGCCGTGCGACCCGGAGATGAGCAGCTACGGTCCGCGCCATGACGCATCGCGTGATCCAGTGGTCCACCGGCAACGTCGGCGTGCACACGCTGCGGGCCATCGTCGAGCACCCCGAGCTGGAGCTCGTCGGGCTCTGGGTGCACAGCGAAGCCAAGGCCGGGCGCGATGCCGCCGAACTCTGTGGCTTGGACGCGCCGACCGGGGTGATCGCCACGAACGACGTCGACGCCATGCTCGCCCTCGAAGCCGACGCGGTCTGTTACACCGCCACCGGAGACCTGCGGCCCACCGAAGCCGTCGCCGACATGTGCCGGATCCTGGAGTCGGGCAAAAACGTGGTGTCGACGTCTGTCGTCTCGTTGCTGTACCCACCGACATCACCACGCGGCTGGGTCCGCCAGCTGGACGCGGCCTGCCAGGCCGGGAACACGTCCTGTTTCACCTCGGGCATCGACCCCGGGTTCGCGAACGACCTGCTGCCGCTCGTGGTCAGCGG
>JANLTQ010000586.1:0-5879 GCA_031363005.1 Acidimicrobiia bacterium
GTCCGAACAGGGAGCGCGTGACCTGACGGTGAGCGTGAATGTGTCACCCCGGCAACTCTCGAGTGCCGCCATCGTCTCGGACGTCGATGAGATCCTGCGGGCCACGGGCCTTCCCGCTCGCAGGCTGACGCTTGAGATCACCGAGACGGCAATGATGCGCGACACCGAGGTTGCCGGGCGGAATCTCCACGACCTCAAGGCACTCGGCGTGATGCTCGCACTCGACGACTTCGGCACCGGGTACTCGTCGCTCACCTACCTCCAGCAGTTCCCGATCGACATCGTCAAGATCGACAAATCGTTCGTGGACTCGATCGCCGAACGGGGCGACGCCCAGTCCCTCGCCCCCGCCATCATTCAGCTGGCGCAGTCGCTCGGTCTGCGGACTGTGGCCGAGGGCGTCGAGCATCCGCGCCAGCTCCAACGGCTCCGAGCACTGGGGTGTGATTTGGTTCAGGGATTCCTGCTCCACCGTCCGATGACGGTCGACGCAATCAACGAACTCCTCGCGGACCAAGCTGCGGATCGACCTCACGCAGTCGCGTCCTGACGTCGTCGGCACGGGACACTGACGGGTTTCGCCGAACTCTGCGATGATGCGGACGATGGCCAAACCCAAAGCGCTCGTCACTGCACCGTTTCGTGGAGCCGGACTCGAACTCCTGACGTCGCTGTGTTCCGACATCGTGCTCGATCCATGGATTGATCATCAACCGCTCCGCTTGTACAACTCCGAGCAACTCGCGAAGCGGGTCACCGACGAGGGCGCAGATCTCCTCATCGTCGAGAGCGACAGTGTGAAAGGGCCGGTACTCGACCTCCCGCTCATCGCTATCGGTTCGTGTCGCGGTGACCCGACGAACGTGGACATCCCTGGCGCCACCGCACACGGCATCCCGGTCCTGCGCGCTCCGGGGCGCAACGCCGATGCCGTCGCGGAAATCACGATCGGACTTCTGTACGCCGTGAACCGCGGCATCGTGCGCGCAGACATGGACGTGCGCGCCGGCCAGGTGTATCGCGATGGCACCATCCCCTACCAACGGTTTCGAGCCTGGGAGCTCGCCGGGCGCACGGCGGGGATTGTGGGGCTCGGCGCTGTGGGTCGCGCTACCAAGTGGCGCCTCGAAGGACTGGGCCTCGAGGTCATCAGCGCAGATCCCTTCTCCCCGGACGCCACCCACTCGTTGGACGACCTCCTCGCGATCGCGGACGTCGTGTCGTTGCACGCCGCGGTCACCCCGGAGACCGAGGGACTGATCGGTGCCGCGGAGTTCGGGAAGATGAAGGAGGGGGCGATCTTCATCAACAGTGCACGCGCGCAGCTCCATGACACAGACGCACTGGTGATGGCGCTGCAATCCGGACAGCTCGCCGGCGCCGCGCTCGATCACTTCGTCGGCGAGCACCTGGCGGTCGACCACCCGCTGTGTTCGATGCCGAACGTCGTCCTGACCCCGCACATTGGCGGCGCAACCTGGGATACCGAGACTCGTCACTCGGCCTCGATTGCGAATGGCCTCGCTGAACTTCTCGCCGGCGGACGGCCGGACAACCTCGTGAACCCCGAAGTCCTGGAGGGCCGATGAACTCCGACGTCGAGGTGCGAGAAGCGGTCCTGTGGGCGGCGCAAGAGATGCTGCGTTCTGGTCTCGTGGAAGGGACTGCCGGCAACGTGGCGGCGCGTCTCGCTGACGGTAACGCCGTCCTCACCCCGAGCAGTCTCGACTACTTGGATATGACGCTGGACGACCTCGTGGTGTGTGCGCCCGACGGAGCCGTGGTGGAGGGCCACCGCAGCCCGACGTCCGAGAAGCAACTCCATCTTGCGGTGCTGAACGCCTACCCCGAGATCGGCGCCACGATGCACTGCCACGCGAAGCATGTGCAGATGTTCGCCATCACCCACCAGCCCATCCCCGCCGTCGTCGAGGAGTTCGATGTCTACGTCGGCGGCGACGTTGAGTGCTCGGACTACCGCGAGACCGGGTCACAGGAACTGGCCGACGAAGTGGCGCGGCGAGTTGCCGACCGCGCCGCTGTCGTGATGGCCAACCACGGGTTGTTCGCCTGCGGGAAGACCCCGAAGGACGCGCTGCACGTCGCCAGCCTCGTGGAACGCACCGCCGAGGTCGTGTGGGGAGCGCGAGCGCTGGGTCCGATCATTGGCATCTCGGACGAGATCGGTGCGAAATATTCGTCGTACTACCGCTACGGCCGTACCGGGAAGTTCTAAGACCTACCGCTTCCGCAGCATGGAGATTCCGTCGCCGAGCGGAACCATCACCGCGTCCACGCGACTTCAGCCCAGGCGGTGCGAGCAATTGCCGTCCACTCCTCGCTGACGTCGCAACAGAGCAGCCGCCCGCCGGGCGCGAGCCCACGCTCGATACACAGTGCGCTACACCCGGTGAACGTCCCGACCTCGACGGCGAACCCGACATTGAGCAGCTGCGTCAGCAGAGAAAAAAGGACTTCGGATCGGCTATCGACCGAAACTATCGCGCCGTCACGACGGTTTCGTCGGCGTCGTCCACACTGGTCGCTCCCTCGGGTCGACGACGGGTTCCGAGGAGCGAATCGGCCAGCAGGAGCACGATCACCATCCATCCGAGCGTCCGAATCGCACCGAAGAACGTCGGCCATTCGAAGGTGGCCGGGAACTTGGCATAGATCTGCTTGGCTGCGATGTACGCGCCGCATCCGGCCAAGGCGAAGGCCGGCGCGAGCCGGAGTGCGATACGAGCTGAGCGGTTGAACGCCGCCGCCGTCACGAGGACCGCGGTGAGCAGGCCCACCCACGGCGCAACCGCAACCGCAGCAAACCCGCCGCTCACGATGATCGCTATTCCCCGTGCCACAACGTTCCTCGGCTCATGCGCGCCGTCCCACGGCGCCATCCAGACCGGCGACCGCCCGGAATCATCGTGTACGCCCTGAGTCAGGGGTCTTTCAGCTCGGGAGCGTCCCGACACGGCACGCGCCATCCAACCACGGAGCGCACGGGCCGAAGTGTCGTCCGAATCTCGTTGGGGAGGAGCAACTCCTCGCGTGGCCCGGCGGCGACGCACCAGTCCGATGAGGCCGATGCCGAGACACGCCATCACCGCGACCGCCGAGACGGCGAGCGCCAGGTTCACGGTGCGCTGGGGAACCCACTCGAGCTCCACGATGATCGGCTCGCTGCCCCGGGGTCGCACGCGCCATCCGTTCGCGTATCCGTTCACGAGCGTCGAATCGCCGAGATCTCGGCCGTCGACGGTCGCGTGCCATCCGGCATTCACGCTCTGACCCAGGACGAACCAGAACGGCTTCGACGCGCCGCTGACTTGGGCCCGGATCATGGTGGCACTCTGTCCGGTCACAATGACCTTCGGTGCCGGCGCCGGCGCGGAACTTGCCGACTCATCCCGCAGTGCGATGGTCGGTCCGTCACCGAGGCCGGCGGGCGTTCCGGCCCCGGTACTTGCGAGGATGACGCGATCCAGGTTCCATCCCATCCGATCGCCCCGCCCGGTCCGCAGTTCATGGTCGCCTTCGGTCATCGCAACGGTGGGGCGGGCTGTGGTGTCACATCGTGCGATGCGCAGCGGCTCCAAAGAGAGTGCCGCATCCGTCGAACCCGCGACGCGTGCGGGAACGGCCCGGCCGTCGACGTTCAGGAGATCCGTTCGGCATTCGTTCGGCGTCTCGGCGGGAACGCGAACCGGGCTGAGCCCGGAAATGCCCAGCTCGGCGATTCCGGCCGGCATGGTGAGTTCGCACTCGCAGTACCACTCGTGGGTGGTGACGATTCGAACCGCGCGAATCGTGAAGGTGAACGTGCGTCCGGAGAGGGCCGGGAACGAAACCGGGACCGCAACCGCACCGTCTCGGACGGTGCCGTCGGGAACCGCAGGGATGTCGACCATCTGCGATGCACCGGACTCGGCCCGGACTTCGAGGCGAGTCGGGACCGAGTGGCGGCCGTCCGCCACGACCTGGAGATCGAGATGGTCCAGGGACCGACTCGTCGGCGAGGTGACCGTCACCGATTGGCCCACGACCTTGACGAACGGGGTGACCCAGGCAGTCGTCGGATCATCGTCAACCGCAGCGGAGGCACGAGCGCGCGGCGCACCCGGGAGTCGGGCCGATGCCTGCACGCGCACGTTGCCGCGGTAGCCGAGCACGCGGTCGAGAATCTCGTCCGGGGCTGCACTCGAGAGCCGAGCCTCGGCGCCGACGCCGAAGGAACGAGCAGTGGGTACCTGGATCTGACGACTCATCGACCGTTCGGGATCCCGTCGGGGCGGAACCGGGATCACTCGCTCGCGGCTCATGGTGAACGCGAGTGGATGGGCGCCAGATCGCGCTGCCGCGTTGCCGACGAGGTCCGTCGGGAGCACCGTCACTTCCCGGATGCGCACCGGTCGCGTCGCGCCGTCGCCCCGCAGACGAATCTCCGCGAAACCGACCTGGTCGATGCCGCCGTAGCTCTGGAGTTGACCCAGATTCGTGTCACGGATCTCGATGGACAACGTCGAGAATCGGCGCTCTGGAAAGCGGATGGTCGCGCCTGCCCGACTCCGGGATTCGGCGCCGAGGGCCACGGGCGTGGGGTGCCGGCCGTCGAACCGCATGATCGCGTTGGTGATCCAACGGCCGCGCGGCTCGGTGAGTACCTGGACGAGATTCACGTGGTCGGTGCGGATCGGATGCGTCGTCTCCACGAGGATGCGATCGCCACGTACGTCTTTGAACGCACCCGTCTTCCATGCCGTGCGGAGGTCGCCATCGAACGCGAGGGCGGCACGATCCTCGGGCGTATAGCTGATGGGGTTTCCGTAGTCGGTCGCACCGACGCGACGAGCGCCGCGGAGCACCACCGTGGTCGCGGCATCTCGCGGCGCATTCGGGAACATGTCCAGACGCGCATCGGACTCATCGAAGGAGATCGGGTGATTCCCGGGACCTTCGGTGTATCCGACGGTGTCGGTGATCGTGCTCCAGCGCCGGGCGCGTAGGCGGTTGGTGTCCGTCACCACCAGCGGATCGCGGGGCTCGAGCTGGCGCCGCAGACTCTTCGCACCGAACGAGGCCGAGTCGAGCACGAGTCCCGACGGGTCGAGACCACCGATGGACGCGAGATCGACGATGCCGTCGCCGTCGCCAGAGAGATACAGCGGCCGCGGCGCATCCACGACTCGCACGATTGGTGACCGCCGCCTCAAGCGGTAGACATCGACGGGTGGTGGCGTCGGGCGCGCAGTCCGAGTCCCGAGCGCTTGCTCGTCCTGGAACGGATACTGGCGGTTGGTCGCGGTATCGGGCCGGCCGAAACTCCCAGCGTGCTTCATGCCGGCCGGGACCGGGTCGAACAGCGCCTCGATGAAGTCCGGCCGCAATACGCGGTAGCGCTCGAACTGGATGTCGTTGCGAAGGACGTAGTCGCCGACACCCATGAGTCGGGCCATGGGCACGAGGGCACTGGCGGGCAGGCTGCGATCCTGGACGCGCAGGTCGAAGGCGTTCAACAGATTGGCCGACGCCGGCGAGCCGTACGGAATGAGTTCACGCGCTGCGTAGGGACGGTCCATCAGCCCAGGGGTGATCGGATCGACGGTGTTACCCCAACGGTAGGACGCAAAGTCCGAGCCCGGTAGCTCGAGCACTCGGGTGGCGTGGGGTTGGCGGTCCAACGATCGGGCCGCGGCGTGCCAGTACGCGGGGACGTCCTCACCCCGTTGGAGGTTCGTGCCGTAGAACGTGTCGTTCCAGAGGGCCGGCAGGTTGACCACCACGAGGACCCCGACGACGGCCGGAACCACCAGCCGCAGCGGAAGCCGCACCTGACGGACCGGCTGGTGCGCGCCGAAGCGCTCGACGAGTGCGTTCAC
>JANLTQ010000599.1:0-3712 GCA_031363005.1 Acidimicrobiia bacterium
TCAGCAGCGCCGCAAGACTCCCGCCCCGATCCTCTCCGAACTTCTTGCCGACGGCGACGACGAACGCGGTCGGCCCGTGCCGCTGCTGCCACCGGTCGAGGCGGGCGAGAATCGATGACACGTCGGGTCAGTGAGCGTTGGAGCAGGCAGGGTCCCGATGTTGGGCCAACGCAGCGGCAAAGCCCTCCCAGGACGTGACCACGTCCTCCATTTGCACGACCCGCCGACGGGCCGCTTTGAGTTCCTCTCGCGCTTCGAGCAGCTGCCGTTCTGCCGCCTGGACCCACGTTGCGACGATCGCCGCCGGCGCGACGGGGCCCCCGGACGTCAGTGCATCGCGTCGTTCAGAACTACGCGTTCTCTCCGCTTGGATTGCCATAGTCCAAGTGTTCCCCATGCCCGGAGACCCGAAACCGCGCCAGAATGGTTACGAGTCACCCGGCGCTGAAGCGGTCCGAGCGCCCGTTTCGACCGCGGCGTTCGAACCCGTGTGCCGCGCCTCGTCGGACTCCGCCTCTCGTTGTCCGGCGACGACCGGCGCCCCGAACATCAGGAGCCTCCCGCCGAACGCAATGGCGCTCATCGCGAACCACGCGAGGCCCAACGCAGCGCCGGCGATGACGTCGGTGAGCCAGTGAACATCGAGCAGCACCCTCGTCGCTCCGACGGCGGCAGCCACTCCGGCGGCCACGCCCAGGTACATGGCTTGGACGCGTGCCGGCCGCTCGCGCCCGAAGATCAACGCGAAGCCGGCGAAGGCTGCAAACGCGGTGGTGGTGTGACCACTGGGGAACGACGCACCCGAGAACCCTGCGAGGTGGTGACCGCCGGGACGAGCGCGATCCACCACCACCTTCAGCAGGTTCGCGATGAAGTTCTGACCGGCGATCAGCACGACGAGGAAGGCGATGATCGACCCACGTCGAGGCGACCGGATCTTGATCGCGACCACCACGAGCGCCAGCGCGACTACAACCAGCGTGCTGCCGAACTGGGTGACAACCCGCACGACCGACGTCGAGAACGACGTTGCGTTGGTCGAGCCCCAGTTGGCCGCCCCCCGGTCGATCCGCTCGAGGACCGACCACGACCGGACCAGGAACGCGAGTCCGGCGAGCAACGCGCCGCCCACGATGACCACGACCACACCTACCGTCAACCCCAACCCGGTTGCGGCCTGGGGGTCGAGGCGACGCGCCACGAATCCGAGTTCCTCGCGTACCTCTTCCTTGACTGCGCTCACCGCTCCGCCCGGAGCACTGGGGTCCAAGAGCGGCCACCGACGCAGCGCCGCCCAGACGCCGAACCCCACCACCGTCGCCGTCCCAACGAGCACCAGTGTGACGAGCACGAGCATCACCTTTCCGTCGCAGTACGACCGTCGACACCCGCGAGGGCGGCCGCGATCTTGGCCGGGGTTGACATACCCGTCCACTGGGTAGATCACGCCCCATGAACCTGACGAGCCGTGAGAGGTCCAGCCCCGCCAGCCCCGGCACCGACGCCATGCGCACAGACCCGGCGGTCGGCGATCGGGAATCGAAACCGGGATCACGTCGCCCGGATACGACCGACGGGCCTGATCATCCGGCGCGATCGATCGTCGGGCTCTTCCTTGCGAGTTACGTCGTGCTCAGTGCGGTGATGGTCGGACTGGGCCTACTCGTCACCCACTCTTTGCACGGTGTGACGCGCTGGGATGTATCCGTCAATCGGTGGTTCGTCCATCAGCGCAGCGGGGCGTTCAACGATGCAACGCAGATTGGTTCGCATCTCGCCGAGACGCTGACGGTGATCGCGGTGGCGACCGTGATCGTGATCTGGCTGTCGATTCGAAAAGACTGGCGATCCGTCGGCTTCCTCGTCTCGGCGATCACCCTCGAAGTGACCGTCTTCCTCACCACCACGCTGCTCGTCGACCGGCAACGTCCTCCCGTCCTGAAGCTCGACACCGCTCCCCCGACGTCGAGCTTTCCCAGCGGACACACCGCCGCGTCGATCGCCTTGTACATCGGCGTGCTCTTCATCATCGGTCGTCGGATGCGACCCGGCCTGGTCCGAACCCTGCTGCAGATCGTGCTGCTCGCCGTGCCCGTCGCGGTCGGACTGTCTCGCCTGTATCGAGGAATGCACCATCCCACCGACGTCATCGCCGGGGTCCTCCTCGGCGCGCTCTGCCTTGCCGTCGCCACCCGCATCGCCACGATGCTCCGACCCGAACCCGCTGAGAGGATCCGATCATGACCAGCATCGCCGTGGTGGCCCACGCCGGAAAGCAACTCGGAGGCGGCCTCCCCGAGCTCCGGCGAGAACTCCAGCGCCTCGGATTCGAGGATCCGATCTGGCACGAGGTGCAGAAGAGCAAGCAAGCACCGAAACGCATTGCCGCCGCGGTCGACGCGGGCGCCGACCTCATCTTCGTGTGGGGTGGAGACGGCATGGTGCAACGCAGTATCGACGCCTTGAAGAAGCACCCCGGCGTGAGAATCGCCATCCTGCCTGCGGGAACAGCGAATCTGCTCGCGACCAATCTCGGCATCCCGAAGGACCTCGCGGCGGCGGTGGACATCGGGTTGCACGGCTCGCGCCGCACCCTCGACGTCGGCTCCATCAATGGCGAGCGATTCGCAGTGATGGCCGGATGCGGATTCGACGCGCTCATGATCCACGACGCCGACAAGGGCCTGAAGGACCGCTTCGGTCGCGCCGCGTACGTCTGGACCGGGGCGAAGAACTTGCGCGTGAACGCAATCTCCGGCCGAGTTCGGGTCGACGGGCACGATTGGTTCAGCGGGAAACTCGGCTGTCTCTTGGTCGGCAACGTCGGATCCGTGTTCGGTGACGTGCAGCTGTTCGATGACGCGCGTCCGGACGACGGTCGACTCGACGTCGGGATCGTCACGGCCGAGGGCGTCGGTCAATGGACCCGTGCGTTGGCCCGCGCGGCCTTTGGTCGCGCCGAGAAGTCACCACTGATCCGCATGACCGTCGCACGGAAGGTTGAGGTGAAGCTCGACCAGAAGACCCGCTATCAGCTCGACGGTGGCGATCGACCGCCCACGCGCCGGTTGAAGATCAAAGTCCATCCCGCCGCGATCGAGATCGCCGTCCCCCACGCGCCCGTGGCATGAGTACCGCCACCCCGGTCCCCGAGACCTGGGAGCTGACGGGGGACGACGCTCGGCGCACGCTGCAACAGATCGGTCTCCGTCAGCTGGTCATCGACTCGTGGCAACGGCTGCGCTTCGCTGATGGCTTCAGCCACGCACGTTCGCTGGCGTACGCCATCTCGCTGGTGCTGGTCCAGGCGATCATCTCGCTGGTCGGCATGGCCAGTGCGTTCGGCACCGGGGGGGAACGCGGCGTACTTATCCGGTCACTCAAGGCCGCCGTTCCCGGGCCGGCCGGCCAGATGTTGACCGACGCCGTGGTGCAGGCTCAGCAGGCCGGCGCATCACACCAGTACCTCGGCCTCACGTTCGGGTTGGTCGGAGCGCTCATCACCGGTGCCACCCTGATGGGTCAGGTCGAACGCGCGCTGAATCGAATCTACGGCGTCGAGGAGGACCGCCCAACCCTCGAAAAGTACCGTCGCGCGCTGGGTCTTGCCGTGACTGCCGGAGCGCTGGCGGCGGGCGCCAGCGTGGTTCTGGTCTTCGGGAATCGAGCGGGTCGATCCATCGGCGACGGCGTCGTATCCACTATCTGGGAC
>JANLTQ010000600.1:0-3587 GCA_031363005.1 Acidimicrobiia bacterium
CTTTGGTGTGGACCGCGACGTCGGGACACGGCACGTTGTTTTCGTGGGCCGTCGTGTGGCGAGCGTTTCTCCCCGCGTTCGCCGACATCGTCCCGTTCGTGACCGCGCTCGTCGCGCTGGAGGAGGATCCGAGGGTGCGGCTCGTGACCATGATCGTCGACGTCTCGTCGGAATTGCTGGTGGCCGACATGCCGGTCGAGGCAGTGTTCCATCCCTTGCGGTTCCCGACCGTCCCCGACCGTGAGGTGATCGTCCCGATGTTCCGACCGATCGTGAATGGTCGAACCGCATGATCTACGACGGGCTGCAGGTGCTGGACGCCACGCACGGGATCGCGGGCGCATATTGCTCGAAGTTGTTGACGGACTTGGGCGCGTCGGTGGTGGCGGTGGACGCGTTGCCCGACGAGCGGCGGGAGCTGTTCACGTACTTGCGCACGTCGCAAGTGGTCGGCGCGGCATCGGCGGAGGATTGGTGGGACGGTGCCGACATCGTGCTCGGCGGCCTGTCGGTGTTGGACGACTCCCGGCCGGGACCGTCGGTTCGAGTTTCGATCTCGTCGTTTGGTGCGGGAGGACCGGACTCCGGCGGCGAACTCCCCGAGCCCGTCCTCCAGGCGCGCTCGGGTGCGTTGTCCACCCACGGCCACTTGACGGACACGCCGCTGACCGTCGCCGGTGACTTGGGTGAGTACGTGACCGGCGCGTTTGCGGCGCTGGGCGCAGCCACCGCCTGGTACCGAGCGTCGCGCACTGGTGTGGCGGAGACCGTCGACGTCTCGATGTTGGAATCGATGCTGCTCACGCTCTCCACGGTGCCCACGTTGATGGCTCGATTCCCGGGCGGACGCAAGGCCAACTTCCGGTTCGTGATGATCCCGGGCAACGAGCCGTGTGCGGACGGCAACTACGTGGGCATCACGACCGTGACGATCCCGCAGTGGCTGGCGTTGTTGAAGGCGATCGGCCGTGAGGATCTGTGTGCGGACGATGAACTGATCTCGTTTCTGGGTCGGTTCATGCGCGCCGAGGACGTGCACGGGATCTTGCAGGAGTTCACGATGCGCCATACGGCCGCGGAGGTCGTTGACATCTGCGCGGCGGCACGGGTGCCGGCGGCGGTCGTGGGCAACGGCGCGCTCTTGCCCGAGTTCAAGCAGCCGCAGGCCCGGGGGACGTTCGTGACCCAGCCGGGCGAGTCCTGGATCCGCCCGCGGGCCCCGTTCCGCTTCTCCGCCGTCCCCGACCGCCCCCTCACCCCACCCCGGCCCCCGGATCCGAGTGCCCGCCGCAACTTTTTGGCTGCAGGGTTGCGAAAAAAGCCATCCACAAACAAAAAGTCGCGGCGGGCGGCGGGGGATGGGCCGGGGGAGCGGCCGTTTGAGGGGTTGCGGGTCGTGGACTTCACGGCGTTCTGGTCGGGGCCGTTCTCGACGGCGTGGTTGTGCTCGATGGGCGCCGACGTGATCAAGATCGAGTCGGTCCAGCGGCCCGACGGTTTGCGGTTCAACGCAACCATCCGGCCGAAGGACGACCCGCGGTTCTACGAGATGTCGGCGCTGTGGCATTCCACGAACCTCGGCAAGCGGGGCATCACCCTCGACCTCGGGAGCCCGGACGGGCTCGCGTTGGCCAAGCGGTTGATCGAGACCGCGGATGTGGTCACTGAGAACTTCACGCCGCCAGTGATGGAAGGCTTCGGTCTGGGCTACGACGACGTGCGCGTGCTGAACCCGTCGGCCGTGATGTTGCGCCTGCCCGCATTCGGACTCGACGGGCCGTGGCGCGATCGTGGTGGGTTCGCGCAGACGATGGAGCAGATCACCGGGATGGCGTGGCTCACGGGATACGAGGGTGGGCCGCCGATCATTCCTGGCGGGGTCGTGGATCCGATGGTCGGGACGCACACCGCGCTTGCGCTCATTGCTGCGCTGGACCACCGGGCCCGCACCGGTGAGGGGCAACTCGTGGAGATGGCCATGATCGAAGTGGCGGCCGCGGTCACCGCCGAGCAGGTGATCGACGCGTCCGCGCACGGTGTGCTTCGGGACCGCCGGGGCGCGCACGGCGTGTACGCGTGCGAGGGGCAGGACGCGTGGGTGGCGGTCGACGAAACGTCGGACCCGATGACCGGCACCGAGCGCGCCGCGTGGTGCGCGGCGCGCTCGCCTGACGTTGCTGAGACCGAGTTGCTCGCGCTCGGAGTTCCTGCGGCCGCGATGGTTCCGGCCTATGCCGTGCTCGACGATCCTCAGCTCCGCGCGCGGGATTTCTTTCAAGCGTTGGACCATCCGGATGTCGGGGCGCAGGAGTACCCGGGGTGGCCGATGCAGATGTCGGGTGGTCCGTCGGCCGCGTGGCGAGGACCGTGTCCGACGCTCGGTCAACACACCGACGACGTGTTACGCGACCTCGGAGTGTCCGACGAGGAGTTGGAACGGCTGCGCACCGAGCACGTCATCGGCACCGAACCCCTGGACGCAGGTCGTTAGGTGGCACGCATCAAAGACGTGGTGATCGATTGCCGGCATCCGGCGTCGTTGGCGCGCTTCTGGGCTGCCGTGCTCGACGGGTTCGACGTCGCCCCCTACGACGAGGCGGAGCTGGCGCGACTGCGCAACCTGGGGATCGACGATGTCGAGGACGACCCCACGGTGTTGGTGGTCGGCGCATCCGACGCGCCGAGGTCCGGGTGACACCACGTCCAATGTCCCCACAGCCACCCTATGGGTGGCTGCGGGGCCAGTGAACACGGTCGACGGAGCGGTTACTGGCTCATGGTCCAGCCGCCGTTGGGGGAGAGGACCTGGCCGGTGACGAACTTGGCCTCCTCGGACGCGAGATACACGGCGGCCCACGCGATGTCGTCGGTGTCACCCATGCGGCCCATCGGCGTCTGCATGGCGATGAGCGGCTTCATGGGGCCGAGGGCGTCGGTCATCGCGGTCTCGATCCAACCGGGCGCGATGGCGTTGACGCGAATCCCCTGGGCGACGAACTCGCGCGCATGCGAGCGAGTGAGGCCCAGGATCCCCGCCTTCGCCGCGCAGTAGGCGGCTGCACCCGCGCCACCGGAGGTCCCCATGATCGATCCGAGGTTGATGATCGTGCCGGCGCGCTGTGGGCCCATGATGCGCATCGCCTCACGTGTGCAGAAAAAAGTCCCGTCGAGGTGGACGGCAAGGACTCGATGCCATTCGTCGTCGGTGGTGCGGAGCGTGCCGTCGTTGAAGACCGAAGGCGGGTTGCCGGCCATGGAGTCGGCCATTTGAGCCATCGTGATGTCGTAGCCCCGCTGGACTTCCTCGGGTCGGTCCTCCATGCCGCTGATGCCGGCGTTGTTCACGAGGATGTCCAACCGTCCGTGGTTCGCCGCGACATTGGCGAACACCTCGTTAACGGCGGACGAGTCGGTCACGTCGAGCGCGTAGGCGTCGCCACCGAGCTCGTCGGCGAGCGTCCGGCAGTCCGCTTCGGACCGGTCCGTGATGATGGGCGTGGCACCTTCGTCGCGGAACCGGCGGGCCATCTGCGCGCCGAGCCCGCGTGCCGCACCGGTGATCAGCGCGACCTTCCCGGACAATCTGC
>JANLTQ010000643.1:0-1667 GCA_031363005.1 Acidimicrobiia bacterium
TGACGGCCCCGACGAGCGGAGGTCAGCGCCCCACGCGATACGCCACATACACGGCGCCGTTGCCGAAGCGACGCTCGTCGATGAGCTCAAGGTCCAGACGCAGATCAGTCGGGAAGGCTGGCGTGCCGGCGCCGACCGTCACGGGGCAGAGCACCAATCGGAGCTCGTCCACGACACCGGCGCGCAGCGCATGGGCGGCGAGCTCGGGTCCGCCCACCAGCAGCTCATCCGACGACGACGCCTTCCAGGCCCGCACATCGTCGGCGTCGAACGCCGACACGATGCGCGTCCGCTGCGTGACCGGGTCGGCGAGCGTGCTGGAGTAGACCACCTTGTCCGAGTCCTGCCACGCAGCAGCGAACTCGGCCAGTACCGCCGACTCCTCGAAGAACGACGGCTCCGTTTCCCACACCGCCATCGTCTCGTACATGCGGCGGCCGAGCAGCTGGAGGCCGACGCCGCGCATCATGTCGTTGTAGAACTCGTGCACTTCCTCGTCAGGCACCGACCAGTCGAAGGAGCCGGATGCGTCCTCAGTGAAGCCATCCAGCGAGGTGTTCGTTGTGTATACGAGCTTCCCCACGCATTCCTCCGAGCCGACCGGCGTCGGCAGTTCCGACATGTGCAACCAGCAACCGAAGCATTCTCATCGCCAGCCGTGGGCGGGAACAACCAGTGTGGCTGAGCGATCGACCTGCTCGCCCGCAGATATCAAGTTCACCGAACGACGGCGATCCATCATCTCGACGACGCGGGCGTCGCTCGTCGACGGGTAGTTCGCAAGATGACCGACGACACGGTCACGCAGGCAGCGGCGCGATACGAGCAAAGCGCTTCGCTCGCGGTCGTGGCGGCCGAGTTCGGAGTACATCAGCGGACCCTCGCGCGGGAGTTCCGCCAAGCGGGCACCCCGATCCGACTGCGCCGAGGTTGGCGCGGTTGACGATCATGAGCCGGACCGCTCCACAGACCGCATCCCTCGGTCTGACACGACCCGATAGGGGCGGGTGTGGAATGTCCGGCTTCGACGTTCCGCTGGGGAACGTCCGAAAGGGGCAACAATGAGAAGCATCAAGGTTGCGGGGGTCGCGTTCGCCCTTGCCACAGCACTTGGCACGACCGCCGTGGGTATCACCGCCGCCGCCGGCGCGGGAGGCAAGGGGGCGTCGGAGTGCAGCTACGCCGGCAACCCTGCGGTCAACCCGAACCCCGGGGCGATGATCAATGAGCATCTCCCCTTCGGCGGGAACGGCAACGACGGGTCCAACCCGGGCTTCAACTTCAACGGCATGAGCAGCGGCTGCAAGCCCTGACCGGCGCCGAGTGATCTGCGCGAGAGGGGCCGGGTACGTCCTGTTACCCGGGCCCTCGTCGCGCACAGATCGATCGTCACGGCACGCACGCGATCAAGATGCGACGCGCGATCTCGTCAGCCAGAACAAGGAGCAGCAGCCCGACCTCGTTGTTATCCCGACGCCACGTGAGCTTCGCGAAGGGTTTGGAAGCGAAGACGAACGTGCCCGGTCTCTATCGAGATGGCTATTCGATCGACGTGCTCGCCCGCAGATATCAAGTTCACCGATCGACGGTGATCCATCATCTCGACGACGCGGGCAACGCTCGTCGGCGGGTTCGCCGGAGATCGCGTTCTCCCGGGACTAACACCG
>JANLTQ010000650.1:0-5385 GCA_031363005.1 Acidimicrobiia bacterium
TGAGCGGTCGACCTTTCACTACCGCGAGGTCGAGTTCGAATCCGGCCAAGAAGATCAGCGTGGCGAGGCCGAGATTCGAGAGGAGTTGGACTGATCCGGAGACGCGAACCAGGTCGAGCACATCCGGTCCGATCACGGCGCCGAGCACGATCTCGAACACCAACGCGGGCAGGCGGAGCGAGCGGAAGCGGGCGGAGATCAGTGGTGCGACGAAGGCCGCGCTCAGATGAGGAGCAGGGTGCCGGCTGCTGTCCGAAAGATCAACCGACGATAGGGCGACCGCCACGAACATCCGTCGATCGTCGGCGTTCAGGCGCGCAGAATCGCTATCGCGGCTGGTGTGGTGATTGTCAGGCGCTCGGCCGCCCGCGCGTACTCGAGTCTGGTGATCGCGCCGGCTGCGAACTGGTCGAGCAACCGCTGCGCCTTCTTGTCGTGCGCGCGCAACATTGCGATCTCCTGGCGTAACGGCAACGGACCGCCGTACGCGATCACGCGCCGGGCGCGGGCGAAGCCGAGCTTGTTGATGTCCGACCCCGCCAACACCAACAGTCGGGTGCGAACCGGCCCGGAGCCCACGACGAGGTGGTCCGGATACAGACCGCCGCCGAGCCCGAGCACTCGAGCGTCGAACCCGCGTTTCTCGAGGTCGAGCACGAGCCCCTGGAGAAACCACTCGCCGTCTGGAGTCTCCGACGTCAGCACCACCTGACCGGCACCTTCTCGTCGCAGCGTCGGGATCAGTCGCTGCACCACTTCCCGCAGCGACGGCGAGTCCCAGTCGGATTTCGGTCCATCGTTCACGTCCAGGATCTGGACCACACTGAGCGTCGCGACCGTCACGAGCGCGACCACCGTGATCCAGCCATCGCACCCCGGCCAGCGGCGCCGTACTTCGTTCCAGAGCGTCCACCCGACGACTGCGGCGGCGAGCATGCCGAGCACCCACGTCCAGAGGATCCGGTACTCGTACATCACGCCGATTGTCCGCGCGACCGCGACGATCCCGAGCACGGCTGTGACCCCGACCACCGCCGCGAGGCGCAGCACTGCGGCGTCTCTCCGGCGCCACGCCACCACTGCGGCGAGAGCAAACGGTGCGAGGAGGACCGGCCACAGCCATTGAGTCCGCAGGAGCGTCTCGCCGTCGAACGGAGAGATCCGGCGCGTGCCGGTCAGCCAATCCGGTGGTACTGCGAACTGCCCGAGGACCACACGGGTTCCCTCGGTGAGGGTGTGGACCCCTTCGCGCGCATCGGAGAACCATCGTGCGGTGGTCTCCAGATTGCCGGTCCTGAAGAGTTGGTCCCAGACGGGAAGCGGCCATGCGACGACGACCACGGCGATCGACCACAGCAGGGCCGGGCCGATCCGCACCTTCGCCGGACTGTCCGGCGTGCGACGAGTGACGAAGGCCAAGACGACGGCGCCCCCGATCACCAACGGAACGGTCATCGGCGCGAACCCAACGTGGGTCTGCACGAGCCACGACGCGACGGCCACCGATGCCGGCAGCGCCCACCGCCGCCCCATGACCAGCGCCCAGACCACGCAGCAGAAGAGACCGAACGGTAGGACGGTGATGAACAGCACCCAGGGATTGCGGAGCAACTCCGGCCCCATGGCGCGCAGCAACACACTGAGAGCCACCAGGAGCGTGAGCGCGCCGCGGCGCCCGCCGAGGCGCCGGCCGATCGCCACCATCCCGGCGATCGATCCGGCGTTGACCGCCAATGCACCGACCACCATCCCCGAGGTCGAACTCCCGAAGATCCGGTACGGAATCGCCAACGTCAAGAACACCAGCGGGCCCGGATGACTCCACCCGTCACGCGAGTAGAGGCCGAGGAGCACGGGATGGAGCCCAATGTCCCGCACCCGCATCTCCATGAGCGCGTGGTCGCGGATCGGCGTGGCCGGCGCGTGGGCCAGCACGATCACGGCCGACACCACGAGCGGCACCAGTACCAGGACCAGCCCGATCGGGACGGCGAACGAGGTGATGCGAGCACCAACTCGGCGAGATCGGATCGGTTCGGCCACGGAGGTCATCGCGCGATTTCGTCAGACGGAGAAGAGCAGACAGCGGAGCGCTCGACGAAACATACCGGCCCCACCGCACCCTGCCGACGATCCGTGGTACAGACTGCCGACCGGTTCCCGAGCCCGCGTTCGCAGCTGACCCACGAAAGGACCGCGGTGACCCCGCCTTCCGCCACCGATCCCGCACCGCAGTTCGCCGACCTCGGGCGTGACGAGCTCGCGATCCTGCTCCGGGAGTGGCTGTTGCACGGCCACCTCCAAGACCGAGTCGGGATTCCGTTGTTGTACCAACACGGAGTGGACCGGGAAGGCGCGGAACAGGTCGCCATCGACGAGTGGGCCGCGGCCAGCCCGCTGTACTCACTGCGAATGCAGGACACGTTGGGGTTCGGAGGTCAGTCCGTCATCGCCATCGTGAAGAACCTGCAGCTCGACATCGGCGCACCCCCGCAGTACATGGACTTCCGCATCTCGGTCACGGACGAGGACCACGCGGTCTTCGAACTCGGACACTGCGGCGCGCTGATGGACGTCGAACCGATGGGCGACGAGTGGGTACGCGGCATGTGTCACACCATCGAGGACCCCACATTCGACGCCACCGCGGCCGCGACCTCACCCCACGCGGTCATGCGCCCGATCCACCGACCGCCACGCACGCCGGCCGATCGGATGCCCCATTGCGCCTGGCGCATCGACATCGACCCCACCACCGCGCCGGCGGTGGCGCACCCGAACCTCGCGTTGGTGGCCACATCTCTCGCCGCAATGCTTCCGGCCACCGTCATCGCCGAGGAGACCGATCCAAACGGTCGGGTGGGATACGCCGGCGACTTCGACCCCGACCTGCGCTTCGAGGACCTCTCGCGGCCCACTCTGCTTGCGGCGCTCACCGAGGTCGCAATACAGAGTCACCTGCTGTTCCGGTCCTATCTGATCAGCGTGAGCGAACGCGTGGATCCAGACGTGGCCGCCGAGCTCGGACCGCGCATTCTCACGGGGATCGCGCCGATCACCGCCGAACGCCTGGCGCGCGCGTTCGCCATCACGACCGCCGACGCACACGCAATCGCGCGAGTGCTCGAACTCCATCCTTCGTTCCAACCTCCTGAATACGTCAGCACTCGCATCGACCCCATCGACGACACGCGAGTGCGGTTCTCGGTGTTGCCGTCGCCGATGTTCGACGAGGCCGACGCCTTCGTCTGGCTCGCTGGGCTCACGCACGACAACGACCGCGCCGTCGCCGCTCTCGCCCGCGCCATCAATCCGCGTGCAGATGCCGTCCGGACGACCGCACGGGCCGACGAACTCGTCGCTTACGACATCACCGTCGACCCAGACGCCGACGAACACCGGGAGGAACCCGAAACCGCGCTCGCCCGCTTCAGCGGAGCCGCAACTTTCGAATTCCGCTGAGCCTGCGCTCCGTTCTCAGGAGTAGCCGGGGAGGTACTCGGCCTCCGCATCGAACAGCTCCAGGACCATGGCGCGGATCTCGGCCGGACTCGACACCGCCGCAGTCAAGGGATCCAGGGTGACGGCGAGGATCGCCGCCTCCTTCGACCGTTCGATCGCGGCCTGCGCCGCGAGGTCGTAGGTGGGCATGTTGGACGCGCAGATCGCGGCCATCTGAGTGGGCAGTCGTCCGTAGTGCGTGGGCCGGGCACCGGTCCGGTCGATCATCGTGGCGACTTCGACGATGCCGTCGTGCGCGAGGTTCTCGATCAAACCACTGCGGTTCGGCACGTTCGCGTTGATCGAATACGGAACGTTCTTCTCGCGCGCCTCGATGATCCACGTCGCGTACTCCCACGATCGTTTCGCGTTCGGCGTCTCCTCACCGGCGAGCATGCGGTCACGTTGCGCGTCGGCGTTCACGCGCCACTGCGGCCAGTTGGTGGCGTAGAAGAAGGACTCGCCGTCGTACTCGGCGCCGCAGTACTGCTTCTGGGTCTCGGCCTTCGTGCGGTAGTACGGCAGATACTCGGACAGGTGCCCGCTGCTCTCGGTGATAAACGCACCGAAGTGCAGCATCATGTCCTTGCGCACGAGATCACCGGTGTCCCAATCGTCCGACGGGTCACCCGCGAGATCGCGTCGGGCTCGTTCCATGAGCTGTGGGTAGAGGTCAACACTGTCGTGCTCCAGGCGGGTGAACCAACTCAAGTGATTGATGCCGGCGCACTCCCACGTGAGCTGGGACCACTTGATCCCGGCACGCGCCGCGAGCACCCGGCTGGTGGCCTGCACGGAGTGACACAGTCCGAGTACCTGCACATTCGACGTTCGGGCCGCGGCGAGACACATCATGCTCATCGGGTTGGTGTAGTTGAGGACGAGCGCGCGCGGGCAGAGGCGTTCGACGTCGGCCAACACCTCGAGCCACACCGGGATCGTGCGCAGCCCCTTGAAGACACCGCCCGGTCCGATGGTGTCGCCGATGCACTGGTCGACGCCGTACGACGCAGGAATGTCCGAGTCGAAGCCCACGCAATCGACACCCGAGACCTCGATACAGTTGACGAGGTAGTCCGTGGCGGGCAACACCGCGAGGCGGTCGGCGTTGGCCTCGACCCTCCAGCGGTCCGCCACCCCGAACTCCTCGGCGAGCAGTTCCACCAGCTTCGTCATCGTGGCCAGACGGGTTTCGTCGATGTCCACGAGTGCGACCGTCCCGCCGACGTTCCCCGGGATGAGGAAGAGATCCTTCACCAACTCCGGCGTGAACATGCTCCCGGCACCGAGCATGGTGACCTTCACCGGCCTCGGCATCTCCCCCGGCAACCCCCGCGTCTCCGACCGCTGGATATGTGCCTGGTGGCCGACTTGTCTGCTCGTCCGCTCGGCTGTCGCAGCCGCGTGCTGGGTCGGGACGCTCCCGAGCTGCTCGACTGCACTACTGCTCGTCCGCTCGGATTGCGAAAGCTCGGAATCGGTCGGGACGCTTCCGAGCGCGCTGCGCTGCGTCTCGGGATTGGGTACAGCTGGAGCAGTGTCTTGCGCAGGTTCCATCCCGCCAGGATCGCACACGAGAACTTTTGACAGTTGGAGTGTCAATACCTAGATTGCCGTGACTGCTGAGGGGGCACATCGATGGCCGAGAGCGAAGCGAGAAGTCAGCCGGAGTTCCGGGGGACGATCGGTAGGACGTTGGCGGAGTCCACGCCGTGGTGGCCGGACGCTCCGCACCCGGGAGACACGGCACCGAACGTGGTGGTGATCCTGCTGGACGACCTCGGCTTCTCTCACTTCGGCTGTTACGGATCGAGCATCGAGACGCCGAACGTCGACCGGCTCGCGGGCAACGGACTCCAGTACACGAACTTCCACGTCACGCCG
>JANLTQ010000699.1:0-4446 GCA_031363005.1 Acidimicrobiia bacterium
GCGCCGGCAACGTGGCGGTTGCCGCGCCGTTGCTCGAAGGGGTGTGGGGTGCGCTGGGCGCGCGCCGTGGCGCGATCGTGACGGTCGACCGCGTGGTCGACGATCTGCGGGCGTTCTCCGCCCACGTTCGCATCCCTGCGCACCAGGTGCTGGCGGTCTGTGAGGTGCCGATGGGTGCCCATCCCGGCGGCCTGTTCGCCCGGGATCTTCCGGTCGACGGCTACGGCGAGGACTACGAATTCTGGATCGAGGCGCGCGCCGCAACTCGGAGCGATCACTACGACGAGTGGATCCGGCACTGGGTGCTCGAACCTGAAGACCAGGCCGCGTACCTGGAGCGGCTCGGACCGGAACGCATCGCCGCGCTCCGGGCCAAGGCAAACCCGATCGAACACGCACGTCGGGTGGCGGATTCACGCCCCGACCTCGACGCGCCCGTGAACGCGTGGGAGCGGGCAGCAACGTTTGCCGCGCGATATCTCGCCGAGCGAGTGGCCGCGCTCGACGCGCACGCGGTCTTGGCCGGCGCGGGTGTCGCGAACCTCGCAGCCTGGCTCGGCGTGCAGCAGGCGCGCGCCGCCGGCCACGACGTCCGGCTCACGGCGGAGATCGGGATGTGGGACTACGAACCGATGGCCGGGGATCCGTTCGTGCTCAACCACGGCAGCTTCCCAACGGCCACGATGCTCGGCGACGCGGGCATGGTGCTCGGCGCGCTCGTCGGCGGTACGGCCACCCGCACGATCGGTTGTCTTGGCGGCGCGCAGATCGACCGGTTCGCCAATATCAACTCGACGATGATTCCGGACGGTCCCTTCCTCGTGGGATCCGGCGGTGGGAACGACGTTGCGAGTGTCGCCACCGAGAACGTGGTCGTCGCCACGCTGACGCGTCAACGCACGCCGGCCGAGTGTGGCTACATCACCTCGCCGGGCCACTCCGTCCGCGCACTCGTCACCGACCTCGGCGTCTTGGAGAAGCGCGACGGCGAGTTGGTGCTGACGGCAGTACCGGCGGGCGACGAACCGACGGCGGATCGGGTTGCGCGCGCCGTCGCAGCGTGTGGGTGGGATCTGGCCGTCGCCGACCACCTCCATGAGCTGCCCGCTCCGAGCGCGACGGAGATCGCCGCGCTGCGCGGATGGGATCCGCACGGCTGGTTCCTCCGCTCCTGACCGATACGCTGACCGGACCGCTGAACGAGAGCGGAACATCAGTGCGAGGGGGATCCATGACTGCAGTCGAGGAGCGGCGCGAGACGGTGCCGAACCCGTATCTCGAAGGGCCGTTCGCGCCGATCGACACCGAGATCACCGCGGACTGCGAGGTGATCGGCGATCTCCCGGCCGATCTCGCCGGCGTCTTCGTGCGCAACGGCTCGAACCCGAAGTACCCGCCACCCGGTCGCTACCACTGGTTCGACGGCGACGGCATGTTGCACGCCCTCCACTTCGAGAACGGGCACGCGGTCTACCGGAACCGGTACGTCGCCACCGAAGCCCTGGCGCTCGAGCAGGCGACGGGCGAGGCGATCTGGTCCGGCGTGAACGAACGACCGAACTTCAGCCGGCCCGGCGGTCCGTTCAAGGACACCGCGAACACCGATCTCGTGTTCCATCGCGGGCGCCTGCTGGCGCTGTGGTGGCTCGGCGGCCCGTGTTACGAGGTCGACGTACCGTCGCTCGAGACCGTCGGCCGCTACGACTTCAACGGCACGTTGGCGAGTCTCACCGCCCACCCGAAGCTGGATCCGGTCACCAACGAGCTCATCGTCTTCGATTACGACGTGCTGCCGCCGTATCTCACCTACGGAGTGGTCGGCGCCGACGGCACGCTCGTGCATCAGACCGAGGTCGATCTGCCGGGACCGCGGTTGCTGCACGATCTCGCGATCACCGAACATCACACGATCCTCATGGATTTCCCGCTGATGTGGGATCCGGAGTTGCTCGCACAAGGTCGGACCCGGGTGACGTTCCGTCCCGACCTGCCGGCCCGATTCGGAATCATCGGCCGACACGCGGCCGGCGGCGAGGTGAAGTGGTTCGACGCCGAGTCCTGTTACATGTACCACACCATCAACGCGTGGGAAGTGGGCGACGAGATCGTGCTCGTGGGATGTCGGATCGACAACCCCTTGGCCGACGGTGACCGCGAGCGCGTGCCGCACATCGATGTGTTGCGGCTCGAGCCGTACCTGCACGAGTGGCGGTTCAACCTCGTCACCGGCACCGTTCGCGAGCGCCCGCTCGATGACGTGATGACCGAGTTCCCGAGGATGGACAACCGGCTGCTCGGCCGGCCATCGCAGCATGCGTACAGCCCGCACATTGCGCCCGCACCCGAACTGCTCTTCGATGGGTTCGTCAAGTACGACACCACCACCGGCGCGTCCGAGACCCATCTCTACGGCGACGCGCGCTACGGAGGCGAGACCGTCTTCGCTCCCCGCGTGGGTGCCAATGCGGCGGACGACGACGGTTACGTCCTGACGTTCGTCACCGATGCCGCGACCGGTGATTCCGAGGTGATCGTGGTGGACGCGCAACGGCCGGCCGACGCGCCGGTGTGCCGGGTCCGGATTCCGCAGCGAGTGCCGATCGGCTACCACTCGTGGTGGATCGATGCCGACGAGCTGTCGAGCCGCATTCCCTGATGACGCCGACGTTCGTCCTCGGCGGCGCGCAAACCGATTTCCTGCGCAACTGGACGCGTGAGGGTGCAACGCTCGCCGATCTGATCGCGGAACCCGTTCACGCCGCGCTCGCGGACGCGCGGATCGGAGCGGCCGATGTGGAGGTTGCCCACGTCGGAAACTTCGCGTCGGAGATCTACTGCGGTCAGGGTCATCTCGGCGGCCTGCTCGTGGAAGCCGACTCGGCATTTTCCGGACTGCCGACGTCTCGGCACGAAGCCGCGTGCGCTTCGGGAAGCGTTGCCGTCTTAGCCGGGATGGCCGATCTGGAGGCGGGCCGCTACGACGTGGCATTGGTGGTCGGGGTCGAAATGATGCGCAACGTGGGGACCGCGGCGGCGGTCGCGAACCTCGGCGCGGCGGCGTGGGTACCGGACGAGACCGACGGCATTCCGATGGTGTGGCCCGAGGTGTTCGCAACCCTGGGCGACGAATACGACCGTCGGTACGGACTCGACGACCAGCATCTCCGGGCGCTCGCCCAGAGCAGCTTCGCCAACGCCCGTCACAACCCGCTCGCGCAGACCCGGCGCTGGGACCTGCCCGAGGGGGCGTTCACCAACGACGATCACGACAACCCGCGCGTCGCCGGCCGCTTGCGGCGCCACGACTGCTCGCAGATCACCGATGGCGGCGCGTGTGTCGTCCTGGCGAGCGCCGAGTTCGCAAGGGAGTGGGCAGAGGCGCGCGGACAGGACCTCGCACGCGTACCGCGGATCACCGGCTGGGGCCACCGGACCGCCCGCATGAGTTACGCCGGGAAGTTGGCCGACTCGGCGAGGGACCGGTACGTGTTCCCGCACGTGCGCGGGACGATCACCGACGCCTTCGAGCGCGCCGGTCTCGCGGATGTTCACGACCTCGATGCCATCGAGTGTCATGACTGCTTCACCACCACCCACTACATGGCCATCGACCACTTCGGGATTACCGAACCGGGGGAGTCGTGGAAAGCGATCGAGAACGGCGAGGTCTTCGCCGACGGTCCGCTGCCGATCAACCCGTCGGGTGGGCTCATCGGATGCGGTCATCCGGTGGGAGCGTCCGGCGTCCGGATGCTCTACGACGTCGCGAAGCAGGTGAGCGACACCTCAGGGGACGGCCAAGTGGAGGGCGCTCGCACCGCGGCGACCCTGAATATCGGAGGGAGCGCCACCACCAGCGTCTCGTTCGTCGTGAGTACCGCCTGAGCGGTCGTACCGCGATCTATCCTCCGGGCGATGGGACGGGTGTTGCTCACCGGGGTGACGAAGAAGTTTGGTGACGTGACCGCAGTCGATCACCTCGACCTCGAGGTCGCGGATCGCGAGTTCCTCGTGCTGCTCGGCCCGTCGGGCTGCGGGAAGTCCACGGCGCTGCGGATGATCGCCGGGCTCGAAGAGCTCACCGAGGGGACCATCACTATCGGTGACCGGATCGTGAACGACGTGGAGCCGAAAGACCGCGACCTCGCAATGGTGTTCCAGAGCTACGCGCTCTACCCGCACCTTTCGGTCCGCAAGAACATTGAGTTCCCGCTCCGCACGCGCGGCATCCCGAAGGACGAGCGCGCCAAGACAGTGGCTGCGGCGGCGGAGTCACTCGGGCTGAGCGAGTTGCTGGATCGCAAGCCGGGCCAACTCTCGGGCGGTCAGCGCCAGCGAGTAGCGCTCGCACGCGCCATCGTGCGGGACCCGCAAGCGTTCCTGATGGACGAACCCCTCTCCAACCTGGACGCCAAGCTGCGCGTGCAGACGCGGGCCGAGTTGGTG
>JANLTQ010000703.1:0-6097 GCA_031363005.1 Acidimicrobiia bacterium
CGGGTCGGGCCGCTCGGGCCCCGCTCCGCTGGCCGACCGGCTGCCAGCGCGTGCCCACGCCACTTCACTCATGTATCCACTCCGAGGATGGCGATGCTGCCGTCACCGAAGTCGCCCCAGCCGGTGACCACCCCGACTTCCGCGCCGGGGACTTGGAGTGAGGCCGTTCCGCGCAGCTGGCGGACCGCTTCCACCACGTGGTTCATGCCCCACATGTGACCCTGAGACAGCAAGCCACCGTGGGTGTTGGTGGGAAGCGACCCCTTGATCCCCAGCGTGCCGTCACGCACGAATCGGCCGGCGTCGCCCCGATCGCAGAAGCCCATGGCCTCGAGTTGGAGCAACACGACGTACGTGAAACAGTCGTAGATCTCGGCGAAGTCCACGTCCGTCGGCCCGATCCCCGCCATTGCGAACGCGCGCGGCGCGGCATCGGTGAGACCGATATGGAAGATGTCGGCGCGGTTGGCGATGTCGTCGGCCGGTGACGGATGTCCCTCACCGACGCCGAGGATCACCGCCGGGGCCTGCGCCAGGTCTCGCGCGCGTTCGGTGCTCGTCACGATGACCGCCGCCGCACAATCCGTCTCGACGCAACAATCGAAGAGACGGAACGGTTCGCTCACCCACGGACTCGCGAGGTAATCCTCCATCGACATCGGGCGGCCGCGCATGAGCGCCTTCGGGTGATGTTGCGCGTGATCGCGAAACGCAAGCGCAACTTCGCCGAGGTCCGTCGGCAGCGTGCCGTACAACTGCTGGTGTCGGGTGGCAATCCAGCCGTAGAACTGCGCAGCGGACCGAGCGCCGTACGGGAGGTAGAAGTCGACGAGCACATCCGCCACCGCATTGGCGTCCATCCCCCGCCGCGGCCGGCGAGCACCCGGGCGGTCCCGGAAGACCGAGTAGCCGTTCCAGCCCACGACGACGAGCACGTGCTTCGCCACCCCCGTCGCGACTGCCATCGCCGCGTCTTGTACGGCGGCCACCGACGAGGCACCACCCATATGCACGGTGGCCGAGTACGCCACCGACGGAATGCCCAGGTTCGCCGCCAACTCCTCCACCGTGGTGTAACCCGGCGGCGGCATCACACCGTCGATGTCCTCCACCGCCAGACCGGCGTCGGAGATCGCCTCTTGGGAGACCCGCAACATCATCTCGACGGGCAGCTCGTCCGCGCCCCGGAGGTATTCCGTCTCCGCAATCCCGGCAATCGCGGCCTGGCCGGACAGCCGCATGCCACTCATCTGTTCACTGCGTTCTCACAGGTGGACGAGCTCGAACTCGACGGCGTACTCCACCCCGAGTTTGGCGCCGGAGTCTCGGGCGTTGTTGCGCAAGAACGAATCCGGATCGGTACCGGCATCGCCGAGCCCCGCAAGGTACGCGCGATGTTCGGCGAGCGACGCGACCCCACTCTCGATGGTCGCGGTCACCTCCACACCGTGAGTGCAGTGCGGGCTCGCGCCGACGGCGGCCCACTGCACGCCCGACCACGGCTCGAGTCCATCGTCGAGTAGCTCCGGGAAGACCCAACGGTTGCCGGCGTCACGCGCCGCGTCGAGAGCGGCGATGCCAACGGCCCGATGATCGGACATGTTCATCGCCCCGTTGCCCCAGCGCTCGGCGTAATTCATCAGGACGAGAATGTCGGGACGGTGGCGCCGGATGGCGCGGGCCAGGTCCCGCCGCAGATCCAAGCCGCCTTCGATGACACCGTCGCGATGACCCAAGAACTCGACCGTCTCCACACCGACGTGCGCGGCACCCGATCGTTCCTCTTTCTCGCGAAGCGGTCCCGCTTGCGCGGGGTTCAAGCCGTCGATCCCGGCTTCACCGGAACTGGCCAGGACGTAGCCGATCCATTTCCCTTGGTCGGTCCAGCGGGCGATCGCGGCCGCCGCGCCGTATTCGAGATCGTCCGGGTGCGCCACGATCGCGAGCGCGCGGGACCAGTCTTCGGGTAGAGCGAGCAGGTCCGTCATCGCACCGCGGCAATCGCGTCGACGATCCGCGCTCGCCAATCGAAGAGCGCTCGCCCGTGGGACGCGTCGGTCCGACCGATCCGAACGCACACGAGGTCGTTGGCGGGCGACACCAGGATCGACTGTCCCTCGTACCCGTTCGCCCAGAAGGTTCCGTGATCGTCGCCCGTGACCCACCACTGCCAGCCGTAGCCGCGACCGTCGTCCGGATCGATCGACCGCAGCCGACGGCCGTCGTCGACCCAGCCCTCGGGCAGGATGCGCGTGCCGTCCCACACGCCGTCGCGCAGGTACAGGTAGCCGAACCGGGCGAAGTCTTCGGCGATTGCGTGGACGTACGACGACGCCACCCAGAGACCCGTGGCATCCATCGTCGGTTCCGCGGTGGACATCCCGATGGGCGCGAACAGCCGATCATGGAGGAACCGGGCGTACGGATCGCCGCGACCGACGATGTCGGCGACGATGCCCGAGATCACGTTCGTGGTCCCGCTCGAATAGTTGAAGTTGCTACCGGGCTCGTGCGCGAGTTCACGCGCCCGGGCGAAGGCGCCGACGTCGGCGTTGCCCTCACCGAAGAGCATGTCGATCACCTGCGAACCGCCGGCGTCCACGTAGTCCTCGTTCCACGCCAAGCCGTCGCGCATGGCCAGGAGGTCCGGGAGCGTGATCGCGTGCCGGGGATCGGGCGCCCGCCACTCAGTGACGAGCCGGTCGTCGTCGAGTTGGAGTCGGCCGTCGCCGATGAGGATGCCGACGATCGCGTGCAACATGGACTTGGCCATGGACCACGAGAGCAACGGCGTCTCGCGTGTCACCGGGATCGGTTCGCCCACCCAGTTCGGCAGTTCGTTCTCATACCGCTCGGCCACGAGCACGCCCTCGTGGACCACCACCACGGCGTAGGTGGTCTCGTACTGGCTCGTGTCGGCGCACATCTGGTCGATCAGCGCGTCGATCGCGGGTATGCCCTCGCCTCGAGCCCACGTGCTCGTCGGCCACGCCCGACCCTCGGGTTGGGACGGCAGTGGGACCAGCGGCGCCTCGGCATCGATCACCGGCGCACCTTTGCACGCGACGGCGAACGCGGTCGACCAAGCCCACACTCCGGCGTCGCTCCGGCCGCCCTGCGCAGCGCTGGTGACGCCAGACTGTTGGTTCGGCGGCCGTCCGAATGTGCTGCTGGACGGTGGCGCCGACGTCGGAAGTCCGGGGTTCAAGTGTGCGGCCTCTAATCTTTTCGGACTCGAGGCGAAGGAACGTGAATGTCTGAAGCGGCCAGTGAAACCATTGCCCCCACGGCGACCGGCAAGGTGCGAGGTCTGACCCGAGACGGCGTCCACGAGTTCCGATCGATTCCCTACGCCGCCCCGCCGATCGGCGCTCGTCGGTTCCGGCCACCGGTTGCGGCCGAGCCGTGGAACGACGTCCGGGACTGCACCGAGTTCGGCCCGGTCGCACCGCAACTTCCGTCGCCACTCGAAGCCATGCTTGGCGCCGCCAATCCCGTGTGTGACGAAGCGAACAGCCTCACGCTCAGCGTCTACACGCCGGGGCTCGACGACGCTCGCCGGCCGGTCATGTTCTGGATCCACGGCGGTGCCTTCGTCAACGGCACCGGCGCATCACCGATCTACGACGGTCGCCGGTTCGCCCAACACGGCGATGTCGTCGTCGTCAGCATCAACTATCGGCTGGGCGCGTTCGGCTACCTGCACCTCGACGACATCTTCGGCAGCGAGTTCAGCGGCTCGGGCAACGCCGGCATCCTCGATCAGGTCCTCGCGCTCGAGTGGGTTCGGGACAACATCGTCGAGTTCGGTGGCGATCCGAATCGGGTCACGATCTTCGGCCAGTCTGCGGGCGGCATGAGCGTCGGGACACTGCTGGGGCTTCCGGCCGCCCAGGGTCTCTTCGCCCAGGCGATCGTGCAATCGGGCGGCGGCTCGTTCTGCATCGAGCCGGACGTCGCCACCACGACCGCCCGCGCGGTCCTTGCCGAGGCCGGTATCACCACCGTCCCCGACCTCGAGTCCGCGCCGATGGACGCGATCCTCGCCGGACAACGCAAGGTGTTCGAGGCCGGCCTCCGTTCGGACCTTCCGTTCATGCCGGTCCACGACGGTTCGGTACTCCCGCACCGTCCGATCGACGCGGTACGCGATGGCCTCGGCCAGGTCCCGACCATGATCGGCACCACCAAAGACGAGATGACGATGTTCACCGCCCTCGATCTCGGGACCGGGACACTGGACGACTCGGTGATCGCGAATGCGCTCGTAGAGTCGTTCGGCGAACGCGGGCCGGAGGTCGAAGCCGAATACCGCTCGCGCTTCCGGGATCTGGCGGCCGCGGACCTCGTGAGTGTGATCGCGACCGATCGAGTGTTTCGCACTCCTGCGCTGCGCCTCGCCGAGGCCGCCGTCGCGGAGCGGCCCACCTACATGTACCTGTTCACCTGGGAGTCACCGGAGTTCGGTGGGATCCTGAAGAGCACCCACGCGCTGGAACTCCCATTCGTCTGGGATGCACTCGACAAGCCCGGCCTGAGCATCCTGACCGGCAAGGGTCCTGAACTCCAGCCCATCGCGGACGCCATGCACGCAGCCTGGATCGCGTTTGCACAAGCAGGTGATCCCGGCTGGCCGCGCTACGACCTCGACCGCCGGTTGACGCAACGCTTCGACACGACCGTCGAGCTGGTCGAGGACCCGATGTCCGAGCAACGCGAACTGTGGTCCGAGATCGGCTGATCCAGACGCACCCCACACTCCGGCGTCGTACACGCCGCCCTGACCAGCGCCAGCGACGCCAGAGTGATCGTTCGAGGGCCGGGCGTGAGTTATTGGACGGTGGCGCCGCCGTCGCAGACGAGCGCATGCCCAACCATGTAGCTCGCGGCGTCTGAACACAGCCAGACGATCGCCTCCGCGATCTCGGCCGGCCTGCCGAGACGACCCATGGGAACGCCGGCGGTCATGGCTCGTTCCATGCGTTCGTCGCCGCCCATGAACCCTTCGAGCATCGGCGTTCGCACGCTCCCGGGACAGACGCAGTTGATGCGAACACCGCGCGCCGCACACTCGAGCGCGGCGGACTTGGTCAATCCCACTACTCCGTGCTTGCTGGCGACGTAGGCCGGGAGACCGGCAAACCCGACGAGCCCGGCACCGGAGGCGACGTTCACGATCGCGCCCCGACCGGCGGCGACCATCGACGGAAGCTCGGCCCGCATCGCGAAGAAGACACCGTCGAGGTTGACAGCCATCGTGGCGCGCCACGCGTCGAGCGGATAATCCACGACGCTGCCCGGCGTGCCCGTGGTACCGGCGTTGTTCACCGCGAAGTCCAAGGTCCCGAACGTGTCGACACACGCGCTCACCAACGATTCGCACGCGGTCGGGTCGGTGACGTCGGTCGAGACGAAGATCGCGATGCCACCGGCGGACGTGATCTCGGCGACCACGGCCTCACCGGCCTCCGCGTTGACGTCGGCAACGACCACCCGAGCACCGATGGACGCGAACCGCTGCGCGGTGGCGCGACCGAGCCCCGATCCGGCGCCAGTCACGATGCCCGAGCGACCCCGAAGGGAATCACTCACCCGAAGTACTCCCCACCGTTGACGTCGAGCGTCTGACCGGTGATGACCCGAGACATCCCGGAGGCGAAGAACACGATCGACTCGGCGATGTCCTCCTGCGGTGGGATCTCACCGAGGGGAATCTCCGCAGTGATCTCGGCGATGACCTCATCGCTCGAGATCCCGCGCGCTTGGACCTGCCAGTCCACGTACATCTGCACGTTCGGACCCCAGATCCAGCCCGGCACCACTGCGTTGACGCGGATGTGATCGACCGCGAGTTCGCTGGCCAACGATCGGGTCAAGGTGATGAGCGCGCCCTTGCTGGCCGCGTACCCGGCTTCGTTCGGTCGGATCTTGCGAGCGCTCTGCGACGCCACCATGACCACGCTGCCGCCGCCACTGGCGCGCAGCGCCGGAATGCACGCACGTGTCATGTTGGCCGGCCCGAAGAAGTTGACCTCGAAAATCTTGCGCCAGACGTCGAGATCCGCGTCGGTGACCGGTTGAAACGCGTCACCGCGGA
>JANLTQ010000727.1:0-6721 GCA_031363005.1 Acidimicrobiia bacterium
GCAACGCGGTCGGGGTAGGCGAGGGCTAGGGCCAACCCGGCCGCGGTCATCGGATCGGTCGACCCGCGATCGCTCCGCTCGATGCCCGCCCGGCGGGCCAGCTCGCCGGCGCGCCGTCGACCGAGATGCAGAGCCGACCGATCGAGGCGGGGATGGTCCGTCGCCGTGCCGTCGACGAGTCGGAGTCGGTCGACGATGTTGGTCGGCAACTCGTCGGGGCGGCCGCGCAACACATCGCGCTCCTCGAGCATGGCGGCGAGTGAGCAGGCGACTGCGCCGACGCCGAGGTCGGCGCCGGCGGTGACCATGCGGGCCAAGCGCGGATGCACGGGGAGCTCGGACAGGGACCGGCCGGCATCGGTGACGCGCCCGTCGGCGTCGAGCGCGCCCAGGTCGTGGAGCAGGCTCCGGGCAACCTCGAGCGACCGGCGCGGCGGCGGATCCAGAAACGTCAGGTCGTCGGCCGATGTGCCCCACACCGCCAGCTCGAGCGCGAACCCCGTGAGGTCGACGGAGACGATCTCGGGATCGGCGTGGGGTCGCCGAGTGGCCTGCTCCATCTTGGACCAGAGGCGGTAGGCCACCCCCGGCTCGACGCGTCCGGCGCGCCCGGCGCGCTGTTCGGAGGAGGCACGCGAGTTGACCCCGGTGCGGAGTCGGGTCAGGCCGCTCCGCGAGTCGTAGTGAGGACTGCGCACCTGGCCGCTGTCGATGACCACCCGAATGCCCTCGACCGTGAGGCTGGTTTCGGCGATGTCGGTGGCGAGCACCACCCGGCGACGACCGGCGGGCGAAGGGGCCAATGCCAGATCCTGCTCCTGGAGGGACAGCGCGCCGAACAGCACCCGGACGTCGACGCGCTCGGGCCGGCCGCGGCCTCCGAGCAACGACTCGACTCGGCGAATGTCGGTGGCGCCGGCCAGGAACACGAGGACGTCGCCGCCGTCGTGCTCGAGCGCGTGCTGTACTGCGGCCGCCGTCGCCTCGGCGATGCGCGGCGGTCGACCAGGGTGGTGCTCCGCGGGACGCCATCGGATGTCGACGGGGTGCGTACGACCGTCGCTTCGGATCACCGGCGCCGGTTGGTCACGGCCGATCACGCGCGCCACCCGATCGGTGTCGAGGGTGGCCGACATGGCCAGGATGCGCAGGTCGGGGCGCAGCGCGTCGCGTGCGTCGAGGGTGAAGGCGAGGGCGAGGTCGGTCTGGAGGTTGCGTTCGTGGATCTCGTCGAAGATCACCAGGCTGGTACCCGGGAGGGACGGATCCCATTGGAGGCGGCGGGTGAGGATGCCCTCAGTGACCACCTCGATGCGGGTGTCCCGTCCGACGTGGCGCTCGTCGCGGGTGCGGTAACCGACGGTGTGGCCGACGTCCTCACCGAGCAGATCGGCCATGCGTCGCGCGGCAGCACGGGCCGCGAGGCGTCGGGGTTCGAGCATCACGATCCGCCGGCCGTCCAACCACGGCTCGGCCAGCAGGCGCAGCGGCACGATGGTGGTCTTGCCGGCTCCCGGTGGGGCCTGGAGCACCGCGGCCGACGTCTGGCGGAGAGCCGATCGCAAGTCCTCGATGGTGGCTTCGACCGGGAGGGTCGACAAGGGGCCGCCGGAGGAGACGGGTGGTGGCCCCGATGTCGGCATTGGCGAAGTCTCGCAGTGACGGCCACCCGACCGGGCTCCGGCGTCACGCCTCCGCGTGGCGACGCTCGATGCGCGGTGCTCGGCCGCGATGTCGAATTCACTGGGTCGCTTGCATTCGGTTGGCTTTAGTGCTAAAATTCCGACAGTCAAACATCCACAGGTAAGGAGATACCCATGCACGCACTCTCAACCCAGCCCAAGACCAGACCGGTCGGCATGATCAAGCTCGTTTTGCTCGGAGCGTCGTTCGTTTCGTTTCTGTTGTCGGTGTACCTCTATTTCATCGCCGACGACACGAGCGCGGGGATCTTCGTCGGCATCTGGGTCCCGTCGATTCAATCTCTCGGAGCGCTCCTCCTCGCCGGCGAACAGAGCCCACGATGAACCAGATCACTCTCTTCGCGATCGGCACCGTGGTCTTCTTCGCCGTTGCGACCGCAGTCTTTCTCTACGGTCTCGCAGTCTTCCGTGAGCTGCAAGACCAGGACGAGACAGCCACGCGATCCTGGGACGCAGAACACCCGAGTGTCCCAACCACTTGACCGAACCGGGGGAACCCGTGCCGCGTCTGACGCGCGGGCCACCCCGCTGACCGGCACCGCCGGCGACTTCCCGAAGGACATCATGAGCGAACAGATCATCGACATCGACATCGGTATCGATTCAGTAGACCGTCAGGAGATCACCGACGGCCTCGCCCGGCTCCTCGCCGACACCTACACCCTCTACCTGAAGACCCATAACTACCACTGGAACGTGACCGGGCCGATGTTCCAAACCCTGCACCTCATGTTCGAAACGCAGTACAACGAACTTGCGCTCGCTGTGGACCTCATCGCAGAGCGCATCCGCGCGCTCGGCTCGCCCGCGCCGGCGAGCTATCACGAGTTCATTGCGTTGTCCTCAGTTCCTGAGGACGACGACCGGCCCGATGCCACAGAGATGATCCGCCGCCTCGTCAGCGGCCAGGAAACCGTCTGCCGCACCGCGCGGTCGATCTTTCACGCGGTCGAGGGCGCGCATGACGAACCGACCGCCGACCTGCTCACCCAGCGGCTGCAGACCCACGAGAAGACCGCGTGGATGCTGCGCAGCCTCCTCGCGTAAGGAGCGTTCCTCACATGATCGGCACGTCGTTGCCCTTGCCCGTTTCTGGCGACGAGGTGCGATGGGTGGGGGAGCATCTGGGGCATCTGTGTTGCGACGAACCCCGGCGTTCGAGTCGTTACGTGGGTACTCAGGCTGCTGCGGACGCCGCGCTCGCGTCGTTCGATTTGAATGGCTCTGCCAGTCGGCGCAGCCAAGTACTGCCGCGATCGCAGCGCGGCGCGTGGGGGCTGTCGCCGTGGATCCGTCATGGCCAGCTCACACTTCCGCGCGTCTGGGCGGCACTGGACGGACCGGCACCAGACCTCCGCAAGTTCCGCGACGAGCTCCGCTGGCAGGAGTACAGCCGGCACCTCTACGCGCGTCTCGGGGCGGCCACCAGCGAGCCCGTGCGACGGTCGCCGGCGGTCACCGCCACGCTTCGGTCGACGCTGACCCACGACTCCGGAGTGATCCCGACCTCGAGCACACAGCGGGGCCCGAGCGTGCCGAGCTCCGCTCGAAAGCGATGAGCATCGACGTGGGTGGAATCGAAGCTTGGGTGGTCGTGCCCTCGGTTGCGCGCGGTGAGGACCGCCGACATATCGTCCGTCGTGGTCCTGGCGGTGTTGGCGCTCGTATCGGGGCTGTCATTTCTCTACTACGGATTCAGGGTCTTGTTCCTGACCGAGTCGGGGAGAGAGTTCGAGCGGTACGGAATGCCCGCGGTTCGCCGATTCGTCGGCCTCATGGAGGTACTCGGCGGGACGGCGGTCATCCTTGGCCTCGCCAGTGCGCCGCTGGGAGCCTTCGCTGCCGCCGGGCTCACCGCGCTCATGGTCCTCGGACTGATCGTGCGCGTCAGGATCCGCGATGCACGACGTCTGATGGTGCCCGCAGCGTCACTCGGCGGGTTGAACGCCGTGCTCGTCGTGCTCTTTCTCTCGCGGTGATGCGATGCGCAGGTGGAGACATTGCTACCGAGTCGTCTGCCGCCTGCTGTGGTCGGTTCGCCGATCGCCGTACATCACTGCTCACTGTCATGAACCCGCACTCCCGGAAGGAATCCCGCTCGTGAAACTCATCGGCAAAATCGCTCAGACCGCAGCTGCGCTCTGGATCATCAACGTCTGGACGTACCGGTTCAACAAGGACACCGGCTACCGGGGTGGCGGCGCGACGAACATGAAAGAGGAGTTCGCGGTCTACGGGCTCCCCGAGCCGGCGATGTACGCCGTCGGCGCCACGAAGGTGGGCCTCGCGTCGGTGATGCTGGTCGGGTTGGTGGTGCCACGAGTGACCCGGCCCGCCTCGGCTGGCCTCGCCACCCTCATGCTCGGCGCGATCGGCATGCACATCAAGGCCGGAGATCCGGTGAAGCGGTACCTTCCCGCGCTCTCGGTCTTCTCGTTGGCCACCATCTCAGCCGTGTTGAACGGAGACCGGGACGCCACGGTCGAAGCAGGCGCCTCCTGAAAGGCTCCGACGGGCGCGTCTCCCAATCGGTCGCGAGACCACTCGGACGGGGACGCCTCGCAACTTGACTCAGCTGGTCGCGCTCCGTGGAGACGAGGCAGTCACGTTCGACCACACGGCACGTGGGAATGTGAACAGCCAACGCACCGATGCCGAGGCATGGCGCAACGCATGGATCCCTCCGATCTCGACAAGGTCCTTGAGGTCGATGGCTTCGTGGAGGAGCGGTGGGATCAGGTCGGCGCCCGGAGCGGTCAGATTGATCGGGCCGACCTGTGCCAGCCCGCGATGCCCGCCGAGATCAAGCACCCAACCGAGCTGGCGGAGGTCGACGGCTTCGACCGGCTCACCTCGCACGGTGCGGGCCGCGTTGCGCCCGGCGGCGAAACCTCCACGGACGGCGATCTGCGCGGACATGGGCAAGCGCTCACCGTCGCGACTGCAATGGGCGGCGATGTCACCTGCGGCGAACGTCCGCTGACTGCCGCGCACGCGCAGCACCTCATCGACCAGGATTCGCCCATCTTCGGCGGTCGGCACGCCGTACCGCTCGGCGAGTGCAGAGAAACCGCCGGCCCAGACCGCCAGACCTTCGAGCAGGTCTCCGTCGACGACTGCACCCTGCTCGGTGATCCGTTCGACGCTGCTCCCCAGGTGAATCCGGACGTTGCGTCCCTCAAGGATCCGCGTCGCTCCTGGGCCGAACGCACCCGGCAAACCTGCGAGGAGCCGGGACGTCGCCTCCACCAGGTGAATCGTGAGGAACGGATGCGCAACCGCTGCCGCAGCTGCGAGTTGGACCCCCGTAGCGCCGCCACCGATGATCACCACCGAACTCGTGCGTGCGATGCACTCACGCAGCGTCACGGCATCTTCTGCGGACCGGAGGTTTCGCGCGAACTCGATGCCGTCGATCGGCGGCCGTGACGGCGCGGATCCTGCGGTGACGACAACGGCGTCGGCGCTGATCGTGTGCCCATCCGAGAGGGTGACCGAGCCATCTGCGATCTCCACGACGGAGCCCACCACGACCCGGTCGATGAAGGAATGGAGGGGCACGGTGGCGTCACCGACAGGAGCGGTCCCTCCAGCCACGGCGGCGAGCCGAGTGACGAAGTCATGCCGCCCGGTTCGGTCCACCACGTGGACGGGTACTCCGGATCGGCGTACTGCGGCAGCGGCGTGGAGCCCGGCGTACCCTCCGCCGACGATCACCACTCCCTCGACCTCGGTTCGTTCAATCCCGCTGTGCGCCATGTCGAAGCATCCTCACACGACGGGGATTGCGCGTCGAACCCGGGGCCGGCGTGACCGTCGCGTGCGCAACTGCAATTCACGCTGCGATCAGGTCGAGCACTGCAGTCAACGCAACCCGTTCGGCAATCAGGACCGCGCGTTCCTTCGACACCAACGGCAAAGACTCAGATCGCGCGCATGCGGTTGTTACGAGGGTTGTGTTCGACCTCGGCGAGACCGAGGTGTTCGAGGACGGGCGGCACGTAGTTTCCGAACCGCCCCCGGTAGCCCTTCCGCAGCCCGTACCAGCCGCCCACCGGATTGTCGGCTGATCGTGCCCACGCTTCCACCGTGTCGGGCTTCGCTGCCTTCTGTTCGTCGGCGTTCCCTAGCGCGATCCAATCGCCTCGGGCGACGAGCATGGCGTGGAGATCTTCGATGCAACCGAGTTGGTAGCTCAAGGTGGTGGATCCGACCCGGATCATGAGGGCGGGCGGATCGAGGCTGTCGTCACGCCAGGCATCGAACTCGGAGCTGCCGGGCGGGGTGGTCAGGATCCACGGGTCATCCTTGGTTCCATTTCCTTCGACGTGGTCGGTCATTGGTGGCTCCTCGGGTAGCGCGCGAGTGAAGAACGTGCATGCCATCTTGCCCGCGGATTCATGACATCGTGTGTCATGAATAGTTTCGTTCTTCTCCAACTCGTCGGCCCGCGGGCCTGACGCCGGCTTCGACGACCGTGCGGGCCGGAAGGCTGCTCAACCTGCTCCTGCTCTTGCAGAACGGCGGCCGCATGACCGCGGCCGAGCTCGCGCGCCGCCTCGAAGTGTCCGAGCGCACCGTCCTGCGCGACCTCGAAGTCCTCAGTGGCTCGGGAGTTCCGGTGTACGCCACCCGCGGACCGCACGGTGGCTTCGAGATGCTCGACACCTTCCGTCAGGACGTCCCCACGTTGGCCGCCGGACTGACGAGCGGAGTTGGGCGGTTGCGGCGGGTCCGGGTCCGGCTCTCCCCGGCGGCGTTGCAGCTCGCCATCGCGCTCGGCAAGCCCGAAGCGTGGCGACCGCGACCCCACGCCGAACTCGACCCGGAACGTCCCGACTGGATCGAAGGTTCGTTCCGGTTCGATTCCTACGACACCGCAGCACGAGAGCTCTTGGCGCTCGGCCTCGGCGTCGAGGTGCTGCTCCCCGTCGAAATGCGCGAGACCATGGCCGAGGTGGGTCGTGGGATCACCGCGCTGCACCAGCACCAGATCTACGAACGGGACGACGGATCGG
>JANLTQ010000716.1:0-6028 GCA_031363005.1 Acidimicrobiia bacterium
CATCGACGTCGAGTACCTGAACCAGCGTGACGAACTCGTCGGCGTGGAGTCCTATACCGGTTTCGGCTACCGGCGCGAGGAGACCACGGCATGACCCGTCTCACGTTCGATGCGGTGCATGCCGGTGACCTCCTGCCCGAACTCGCCTACGAGGTCAGCGCCACGACCATCGTCTTGGGTGCGCTCGCGGCGCGGGACTGGCGCCCCATGCACCACGACTACGACTTCGCGGTGAACCGCAACGGCACGCAAGACATCTTCATGAACACCCCGAACCAAGCGGCGTGGTTCGAGCGCTTCGTCACGGACTGGACCGGACCCACCGGCCGGCTCGGACGCATGAAGTTCCGGATGTCCGGCTCGGTCTTTCCCGGCGACACCATGACGATGCGCGCCACGGTGGCGAAGGTGGAGACCGACGCGGTGGGCTGCGCCTGGGCCGAGCTGGCGGTGACGCTCAGCGTGGCGGACGTCGTCGCCACCACGTGCACCGTGCGGGTCGCACTCCCGAACGGCGAGGGCGACAACCCGTGGAAACGACGCGGGGATCAATGGCAACCATGAACCGTCGCGCGAGATAGCGCACACCCGAGAAGGATGCTCAATGGAACTGGATTTCACTGCGGAGCAGGACATGCTGCGCGAGATGGTGCGCGGGCTCTGCGCATCGGCGTCGTCGCTCGAGACGGTACGGGAGATGGAAGACGATCCCGTCGGCTACTCCGCCGATTTGTGGCGCCAGTTGGGTGAACTCGACCTCATCGGCCTGATGCTGCCGGAAGAGTACGGAGGCTCGGGGATGGGTGCGCTCGAAGGCTGCGTGATCTACGAGGAGTTCGGCCGCGCGCTCGTGTCGTCGCCCCACTTCGTGAGCGCGGTGATGGGTGCGGGCTGTCTGCTGCGATCGGGGTCGGACGATCAGCGCGCCCAGCACGTGGCGAACATCGCCGCCGGCACTGCGATCTTCACGACCGCGTGGCTCGAACCCGATGGCGGTTTCGGACCGCGCGGCATCCGCACGACGGCGACGCCGGACGGCGACGGATTTCGCCTCGACGGCGAGAAGTGGCACGTACCGTTCGCGAGTTCGGCCACCCAGATGATCGTGCTGGCGCGCACCGGCGATGGTGATGACGACATCGACCTCTTCATGGTCGCTTCGGGCGCCGAGGGTGTGACGCTCGCGCAACAGTTCACGCTGGCGTCCGAGAACCAATACGCGGTCACGCTCTCGGGTGTGCGGGTGAGCGAGGCGGATCGGATCGGAGTCGCGGGGACGGGCTGGGCCACGTGGAACGCCACGCTGCTGGAAGGCGCCATCTTCCTGGCTGCGAACGCGATCGGCGGCGCGCGTGCCGCCCTCGACACCACGATTCAGTACGCGAAGGATCGTGAGCAGTTCGACAAGCCGCTCGGTGCGTTCCAGGCGATCTCGCACTACCTCGCCGACGCCTCGGCTGCGGTGGAGGGCGGGGAAATTCTCGTCCACGAAGCCGCCTGGGCCGCAGCCAACGAGCAGCCGATCGAGCAGCTCGCGCCGATGGCGAAGCTATTCGCCGGTCGGACCTACCGCGACGTCACCGCGATGGGTGAGCAAGTGCACGGTGGGGTCGGCTTCACGCTCGAGTACGACATCCAGCTGTACTTCCGTCGCGCCAAGCAACAACAGATCTCATGGTGGGACGATCGTGCGCTCGAAGACCGCATCGCGGCCGCCGTCCTCGACGGCTAGCGAGCTGGCACACCCGACGGAACCCGACTCGGCGGCTCACGCTGGCGCCGGACCGTCCCAGCGGATCATCAAGAGCGTGGCGTCGTCATCGAGTTCGTCGACTCGGTGTTCGTGCACGGAGCGTACGATGAGCCGCACGATCTCCTCGGGTTCCAGTTGGTCGGAGGCGTGGCGGTTCGCGATGTCCTCGAGGCGCTCGGTCCCGAACATCTCGCCGCCCGGTTGGTGGGCCTCGATGACGCCGTCGGTGTAGAGCAAGATCGCGTCCCCCGGTTCGAGCATCTCGCTCGCCACCATGACCTCGCCGTCGGAGCCGGTGATCGCGGCGAGTCCCCACGGCACCGTGGGCCGACACTCCAACTCACCGATCACTCGGCCGCCCCGCACCAGCAATGGAAGCGGATGGCCCGCGTTCGTCCAGGTGAACTCACCGGTCGCGAGGTCCAGTTGCGCGAGCTGGCCGGTCGCGAACGCGAGCTTCGGCCAGTGGCGTTCGAGGACGTCATCGAGGTGAGCGTGGATCTCTCCGAGTGGCCGCCCTTCGCGCCGATCGTGGCGGTAGCAACCTGCGGCCAGCGCCGAGATCATCGCCGAAGTGATCCCGTGGCCCATCACGTCGAGAATCGCGATGTTCAGGATGCCGTTGTTCAGCGCGTAGTCGAAGTAGTCCCCGCCGACGTCATAGGCCGGTTCCAACATGCCGGCGACACTCACGGTCGGGGTCTTGAGTACGAGCGGTGGCAGCAGGTCCCACTGCATGCTGGCGGCGAGCGACAACGCTCGCCGACGGCGATGAAGGTTGTAGAGGTCGGTCGTGCGGGACTGAGTCGCGATGAGATACCCGGCAAGCAGACCGAGCTCAAGGCACGCGTCGCTCAGCGTGTCGTTCCAGTCGCCGACGGTGAGCGCGATCACTCCGGTGCGATCCGAGCCCTCCGCAATCGGTGCCCACACTCGCGTCCCCTCGGGTCGATCGGAGGTCACCACGGAGCCGGTGATGAACGCGCGTCCGGCCATGGTGCCGATGACCTCTTCGGGAACCGCAACCGCGGCGTGGGGGGCGCGGTCGGGCATCGGCTGGAGAACCGTCTGGGCGAAGTCGACGAGGTACACGACGATGTCGGTGGCGCCGAGCGGCTTGGCGACTCGCATCATGATGTCGGGAATCGATTCCGGTGCCGCTCGGGCTTCACGCAGCGCGAGTCCGAGATCGAGGCTGACCACGCGGGAACGCTAACGCCGCGCTCGCAGTCCGGATGGCTCAGAGCCTCACGCTGGGTGACATCACGACGCCCGGTGCATGCCATCGTCGGTGAGTCGATCCCAGACCGAGAATCGGTCGTCCCACGCGACACCACCGGTGAATGTTTCGAGTTCGGATCGCATCCAGGGCAGCTCCCACAATCCGAGGTGGTCGAGCGCATCGCGGAGGCAGGCGTGCGGTTCGTAGCCGCCGAGATCATCGGCATCGCTCGGCTGGGGTGGGACGTACCGGTATGCGTCGCCACGAGCATTGAGGTTGAGATAGCAGCGAGTGTCTCGATGCTTGTAGAGCATCAAACCTTCGGGCCGCTCGTCGTGACACCAGCTCATGTGCATGAAGTCGTCGATGTCGAAGAACGAGTCATCGAGTCGGGTCGAGGCGGCCAGGGAGTCCTCGATGAGATGGAGCGGCGCCCACATTGCGGCGTGGTACACGGAGTGTGCTTTACAACAGGGACGCTTCATCGGCGGCCTCTCGCTTGGGGTATGTGCGAGGCGCGCCGATGCGTGCGGATCACCCGTGAGGGCTCCCGCTGATCTTTTCACGAGGGTGCGACCATGCGTCGCGGCGGGCGAGCACGGCAGCTGTGATCCTGGCCGAGCCGTCGGTCACCGGTGCCACGGTGGTTTGCGTCCCCGGCCGCAACGGGCTCGAACTGGCCACCCAACCGACCGTCGTTCTCGCGAAACTCTTGGATGGATTGTCTGATTGAAGTCGTTCACGTCGTGTTCACTCGTCAGCTCTCGTCCGGACTGTCGAAGCGATCCCGAGGGATACATCCCCATTCCCGATCGCGGCTCGCTGCGGTTCCCGGTCAGCGGGTGATCGACATCGGTTGCGGAACCGGTGCGACCACCGTCGAGTTGGCGCAGCGCGTCGCTCCCGTCGCAGCAGGTTGGAGCGGTCCGCGAGGTGTTGAAGACCGCGGATGCGGAGACCGCTGCCCGGATCGAAGCTGCGATTCGTGACGCGCTCGCCGCCCGGGTCGAGGATGGCTTCGTGACCCTGAGTGCCGCCGCCCACATCGCTCACGCCCGAGCCTGACGCGGCTCGGCCGGCGCCGAACCGCGCGAGCCTGGGGCGATGCGGACCTTGGCGCCACGACGGAGATCCCGACGACTGGTTCGGGCCCTGACGGGTGCCGTGCTCACGGGTGCGCTGCTGAGTACGTGCGGCGGGACCACTGCGCAGCGCTCCGCAACTGCCACGCAGACCCGCCCGAAGGTCAGTGCGTTTTCGGGTCTTGGCACGTGGGTCGACGTGTACGACTACGGACCGAGGTTTCAATCGTCGTCGACGCTGGCACCAGCCCTCACCGTCGATGCGGTCGACGACATGGCTCGACTCGGCGTGAAGACGATCTACCTGCAGGCTGCGCAGGACGACACGCGCTCCGATGGACTCCTCGCCGATCGCAGGATGGTCAGCGCGCTGCTCCGCCGCGCCCACCACCGCAACGTCCGAATCGTGGCGTGGTATCTCCCGCACTTTGCCGACGTGGATCGCGATCTTCGCTACGTGCGTGCACTCGCTCGCTACCGCAGTCACGGACAACGGTTCGACGGAATCGCGCTGGACATCGAGTGGACCAACGACGTTCCCGATCCCACCCTGCGCAATCGTGCGTTGATTGACCTGGCGCACCGGGCGCGCGAGGTCGTCACCGGCGTCCCCCTCGGTGCCATCGTGCTCGAGCCGGTGCTCATCGAGGATGTGAACCGCAATTACTGGCCGGACTTCCCGTGGCGCGCGCTACGAAAGGACTTCGACGTGTGGCTGCCCATGAGTTATTGGACGAACCGGTCGCAGGCATCGGGATGGAAGGATGCGTTCCGGTACGTGCAGGAGAACGTGAAGCGGGTGCGCGCCGACCTTCGCGATCCGCGGGCCACCGTGCATGTCATCGGGGGGATAGGCGACCACGCCGAACCCCGTGAGTACGCGCGCTTCGTCACCGCCGCCAGGCAGAGCCGCTCGGTCGGTTGGTCCATCTACGACTACGTCACCACCTCGTCGAGCGCGTGGCCGCGTCTGCGTGGTTGACGCTCGTCAGAGTGATTCGAACGGCGGCAGGTTGGTCGGACGTGGGGTGGGCGAGAGGCGGGCCTGCGTCGGTGCTGGGAGCCCGGCTCCTGCGAGCACGGTGGGCGGGACTTCGGTCAAGGAACCGATCAGATGGTTGTCGGTCGAGGTCACACCGACGAGCGGGTGTCCCCCGCACGTCGCGAGTGGGCCCAACAATCCCTTCACCGGGTCGGGTTGGATGGACCAGTTCCCGGCGTACGAGACCGGTCCGCTGCTGCACCCGCCGAAGGAGAACTCGGGCGCGGCACCCGGAAAGACCGCAGCCGCGGCGGGGAACTTGAGCACGTCGTAGACGACGTTCCCGCGCACGGTGACGTACTCGCTGCCGTTGTCGGTGTACACCGCCCAACTCAGATTGGGCTGGTGCAGGACGACGTTGCCGGCGATGAGTTGCCCGTCAGTCAGCGAGGTGCCTTGACGGCCGTTGGTGTACACGCCGCCACCGTCGGCCATGACCTGCATGTAGTCGAACACGACGTTGTTCGTGACCGAGTTTGCTCGCGAGTAGTTGGGAAGGGGTGCGAGGTTGCCGAGGCGTTCACGCCACCCGCCCCACCCAGTGGCGATGCCGGTATACGGAAGGTCGTTGACCTGGTTGTGATCGACGCGCACGTGTTCGGTGTACCCGACACTGATGCCCGGGCAACTTTGGTACTCCGCGGCGACGGCGTGAACCCAGTTGGCCCGGACCACCGTGCCCGCGGTTCGGTCTGCCGGAGCCGCCTTGGGATTGTCGAAGCGACCGACGGCCAGTCCGGCGCAGGAGGTGTCGGTGAACTCGTTGCCGCTGACGCGCGCGCCGGTGCTGGCGGTGCCGAAGGCAAGTCCCGTCGCCCCGAGATGCACGAAACGGTTGTCGGTGAAGGTGACGTTGCGATCGTGATCGAACGTGACGTTCGCAGGGACTTGCGTCAGTGTGTTGTAGAAGCAGGTCTGCCCTTTGGAAC
>JANLTQ010000719.1:0-1589 GCA_031363005.1 Acidimicrobiia bacterium
GTCGAGATCTGGAACGGCATGCCCTTCATGTCGCCGGTCTGGGCCCGCACTCCGCACGTCACCTGGCTCCACCATGTGCACGCCGACATGTGGAACATGACGCTGCCACCGAAGCTCGCGGCGGTCGGCCGTACGCTCGAATCGACGATCGCGCCCAAGTTCTATCGGCGGACCCCGGTGGTGACGCTGTCCAACTCGTCGAAGCACGAGTTGGTCGACGACCTCAAGTTCAAGCCGTCCATGGTGCACGTCGTGCCGCCGGGAATCGATCCTCGGTTCTGCCCGCAGGGGGAGAAGTCGCCGAACCCGCTCGTGGTGGCCGTCGGACGTCTGGTCCCGGTGAAGCAGTTCGACGTGCTCGTGGATGCTCTCGTGAAACTGCACGCGCACCATCCGACGATGGAGGCAGTCATCGTGGGGGAGGGGTACCGACGCGAACAGCTGGAGGCACAGATCCACGAGGCCGGGGCCGATCGTTACATCCAACTCCCTGGCCACATCACCGACGAAGAAGTCATTGACCTCTACCGCCGCGCCTGGGTGCTCACGAGCGCGTCGGCGCGCGAAGGTTGGGGGATGACGGTCACCGAAGCAGCCGCGTGTGGCACGCCGGCCGTCGTGACGCGCATTGCCGGGCACTCGGACGCGGTTGCCGAGGGACGGTCCGGACTCCTCGCGAACAGCCCCGACGAGCTGGTCGACGGCTTGAATCGCGTCCTGGCTGATCCCGAACTCCGCCGTCGGTTGAGCGATGGCGCCCGACACCACGCCGAGCAGTTCACCTGGGCGGCAACGGCGCGCGGCACCCTCGAAGTCCTCGCTGCCGAGGCGTTACGCCGCCGCCGCTCGTGACTGACCCGCCATCGGCGGCGACGCAGGCGCCCGAGGCGCGCCCAGTCGGTCGGAGCACCGTCGGCCTTCGACGCATCGGCTACCTCCTCCTGGCCGCGCTTGCGTACCTCCCGGTACTCGCAAGCGCCCCGGGCAAGGTGGCGGCCGACACCAAGCAGTACCTCTACCTGGATCCGTCCCGACTGCTGGAACGGGCGTGGACCATGTGGGATCCGAACATCGGATTCGGCACGGTCACCCATCAGAACATCGGATATCTCTTCCCGATGGGACCGTTCTACTGGCTGTTGCAAGCGATCGGATCGCCGGACTGGATCGCGCAACGGCTGTGGCTGGCATCGATCCTTCTCGCCGCCGGACTCGGGATGCTGTTCCTCTTCCGCACCCTCGGCATTCGCGGTGCCGGTGCGGTCATCGGCGCGTTGGCATTCATGCTCAGTCCGTACTCCCTCGACTACGCAGCTCGCATCTCGGTGTTGCTGCTGCCGTGGGCCGGATTGCCGTGGCTTCTCGGGCTCTTGATCCGCGGTCTACGCCACGGCGGCTGGCGCCATGCCGCCTGGTTCGCGTTGATCGTGCAGATCATCGGAGGCGTCAACGCCACCGCGCTCGTCTTCATCGGCATCGCACCGATGCTGTGGCTGCTCCACTCGGTGTTCGTGGCCCGAGAGGTGAAGCTTCGGCGCGCGATCTCGACGGGTCTGCGGTTCGGCTTCTTGACGGTGACGGCGTCGTTC
>JANLTQ010000065.1:0-1643 GCA_031363005.1 Acidimicrobiia bacterium
CGGCCAGCAACCCGCCGCCCACGAACACGACGATGAACAAGATCCCGACGATGCGGAATGCCTGCTTCATGCTGGCGGGGTCAGTCCGCTACTGCGCCCGGCGCGGTCCCACCCGAGATCTCGCCGTCGCCGAAGACGTCGCCGCCCCCTGATACTTCGACGTACGCGAGGCGGAGTTGGGCGAGGACTTGCTTCAGCGCCTCGGCGTTCGGTTCGAGTCGGAGACCGAGACTCTCGACCAGCGCGGCGAACGAGTCGATCGCCAATGCGGCCTGGGGGAGTGACTCGGCTCGCTCCGCCGCTATGCCCAGGTGGAGCACCGCCAGCTCCTGGAGTTGCACCACGAACTGGGTGACGATCGCCTCGACCGGCGTCGCCGCCAACCGGGTGAGCATCTCCCGCATCTGTTCGGGGTCGATCTCCTCCTCGGAACCGGGCGGGCCCCCAAAATCGTCGGGATCGCCGAAACCCGCAGATCCTGGGGGCGAAGAGGCGGTGGGGGTGCCCGGTTGGTCAGGTTCGACCGGTTGTTCACCGTATGGAGTCCAGAGGCTGCTCATGAGTTTGTTATCGTGCCACGCACATGTAGTTGGGAAGTGGGACCGTCCAAGTGGCGATCCCCACCCGGCCGGACCGAAGCCAGCAGTTTGGCCGAGGTTTCCGCGTCCGGGTCGTCCTCTTCGATTCGGTCTTGGCCGTGCGGTGGAGCTTTCCTCCCAAGCCAAGCCGCCGGCGACCCGCCGACGGGTCCCGAGTCGAAGAGGTGATGCCAACATCGCTGCTGAAGAAGAAGCACGGATCAACGACCGCATTCGGGCTCGCGAGGTCCTTCTGATCGCCGAAGACGGCGAACAGCTCGGCGTGCGACCCCTCCCGCAAGCCCTGGCGCTTGCGCGCGAGGCGGAGTTGGATCTGGTCGAGGTTGCTCCGAACGCCAAGCCGCCGGTCTGCAAGATCATGGACTTCCGGCGCTACCAGTACGAGCAGCAGCAGCGACGCAAGGAATCGCGCAAGAAGGCGACGAACGTCGTCGTCAAGGAAATGAAGTACCGACCGAAAATCGACATTCACGACTACACGACGAAGACGAAGAAGGTCCAGCAGTTCCTCGGCGAAGGTCATAAGGTCAAGGTCACGATCATGTTCCGCGGCCGGGAGATGGCCCACCCGGAACTCGGTCGCAAGATCCTCGACCGGCTGGCTGTTGACGTCGGCGAAGTCGCAATCGTCGAGTCCGCTCCCCGTCAGGACGGACGCAACATGACGATGGTGCTCCACCCACTCAAGCAGCAGAAGCCGAAGCCGGTGAAACCACCCAAGCCGAAGTCCGAGACGCCGGACGCAAGCCCGGAAGCGGTCGTCGAAACCGAAGCGGTCACCCCACCGGTAGCCGAAGCACCCGAACCCGAGCCCGTAGCAGTCACCCCAGTAGTGGCCGATGTGCCCGAGCCCGAACCCGCAGCAGGAGCCTGAGATGCCCAAGGTCAAGACCCACCGAGGAGCCGCGAAGCGGTTCAAGGTCACCGGCAGCGGCAAGATCCGCCGTCGAAAGGCCTTTCGGGCGCACCTGCTCGAGCACAAGCCCACCAAGCGCACCCGTCGGCTCGCCCGCGGTGCCGAAGTGACCGGCGGCGACAAGAAGC
>JANLTQ010000072.1:0-2331 GCA_031363005.1 Acidimicrobiia bacterium
CGGCGTCGTCCAGCAGTGCGGGCACTTTTCCAGGTGGCAGCGGCGCAACAAAGCTCGACCCGCGAGGTACCACACGATGACAAACACGCCGAGTTGGACCAACCGGAGCGCAGCGGCGAGCAACTTCCAGGCGGTCCATCCGTCGAGGCCACCGAATTTCGTCATCAGGCCAAAGATCAGGTTGTAGAAGACGTAGTTGATCGGGAAGCTGGTGCGGGCGCCGAACGTCCACGTCGTGGTCGGGATCTGACGGTGCTGAACGAGTTCGATCGACGTTCGCATCTGACCGAGAAAGATTCGGTCACCGATCTGGGGCGCGATGTGGAAGAGACACACGCTGACCGAGGCCAGGATCAGCATCAGACAAAACGCTCGGACCGACGCCGAAGCGCCGGTGGTGCGATTCGCGCCACCGATCGCACACGCCACCAGACCGGCCAAGACCACCGCGGTCAGGAGCAAGACCTTGCCGCGCGTCAGCCCACCAAACGCGGCGAGGAAACCGCCGAGCGCAATCAGGACCGCACACGACGCGACAAAATCCACCGCCATCGTCTCGAGCACCCCGTGCAACGCCGGCGCACGAACCGCTCTCCGGAAGGCGTCGCCCGGGACGACGAACGCGAACGCGCACACGAAGACGACCGTTGCGCCAGTCAACCCCTCGAGGCCGGCGGCGACGGCGACGGTCAGGAGCGCTACGCCACCGAAGGCCAAGGTTGCGACCGAAGTTCGTCGTCGATGCAGCGATGCTCGCCGTCGTTCGTCGATCGGCCGGTGCGCAGCACGTGGTGGTGCAGCAAGCGTTCCGTCAGGCCGCGACCCCACTCTGTGGGACGACGCTCGTGGACCCAAGCTACAAACCCACCGACCACGGCGCAGGTGTCTCAACGCGTCCGGTCCTCCGGCGAATCAGCACGGCGACACGCCGGCCGAGCATGCGCGAAAACACTTTGAAGTGTCGAGGGATCAGATCCCAGAGCTTGATGTGGCTCGTGATCCGCTCACCCGTCGGCGTGACGTAGATCGGTTCGGCGAGCACCGTTGCGACCGGCACTCCGGTCAAGGCGCAGTAGGACAACACGTCGTTGTGGAAACCCCACCGGGGGTAGAGGCGGTCCAACGGAATGCGCTCCAGGGCTTCACGTCGAATCGCGGTGTAGCCGGATTGAGGATCTGCGACATAGATACCGGTCGTCACCCAGGTCGCTACCGCCAAGACGCGCGAGCCCAAGACGCGATACCGAGGCATCCCAGACTTGGTCGCGTCGCGTCCCGTCAGGCGATCGGCGATGACCAGCCCGTACCCCTCGAGCGATTTCTCGAGCATTGCGTTGAGTGCACCGAAGTCGGCTTGTCCATCACCAGGAATGACGACCGCGACATCGTTGCCGCGTTCGACGGCGGCTCGAAATCCGGTGACCAACGCCGCGCCCACGCCTTGGTTCACCGCGTGACGGACGACCGTGGCTCCCGCCGCCTCCGCCCGCTCACGGGTCCGGTCAGTCGACGCATCATCGACCACGATGACATCGTCGAAGACGTCGAGCGGTACCGAACGTACCGCCCAGGCGATAAAGGCCTCCTCGTTGAACGCGGGGAGTACTGCGGCGACCCGGAGTTCCTTGAACATCGTTTCCTACGCGCTTCGTGAAGGCTGAGCGACGGCGTCGCACGTGGTCAATACCGCGTCAATCACGGTGTCCACATCGTCGTCCTCGAGGTGATGGTGCACGGGAATCGAGAGCACCGTCCGACAAAGTTCGTCCGTCACGTCGAGCGGGCGCGCCTGGCTCGATAGAAGATCGGCGAACACCTGCTGACGGTGGAGCGACATCGGATAGTTGACCTGACTCCCGACGCCGAGGTCGCCCAGCCGACGGGCGAACTCGTCACGTTCGCCGAGCACCGTCGGGTCGATTTTGAGCGTGTACTGGTGATAGCTGTGAAACGAACCGTCTGGGACCTGAGGAGTTTCGAGACCCTCGATCGGTGCGAACGCCGCGTCGTACTTGGCCGCGTTCGCGCGTCGCCGAGCGTTGCGACCGGTGATCTTCGGGAGCTGTGCAAGTCCGATCGCGGCCTCGACGTCGGTCATGCGGTAGTTGAGGCCAAGGTGGGTATGGCGATACTTCTGACCCTGACCGTGGGAACGCAACAGGCGACCGAGCCCATCAAGCGCTTCGTCGTCGGTCGTGACCATCCCGCCCTCGCCCACGAAGAGATTCTTGGTCGGATAGAAGGAATGCGTCGTCAGCATTGCTTCCTTCCCGACGTGGTCGTCCTCCCACCGGCTTCCGAGCGCCTGGGCGGCGTCGCCGACCACGGCCA
>JANLTQ010000194.1:0-7301 GCA_031363005.1 Acidimicrobiia bacterium
TTGGAGTGCACGCCGCCCTGTCAAGGCGGAGGCCGCGGGTTCAAATCCCGTCAGGACCGCCGGAACCCACTCGGGTTCACCCCGGCCGGGTAGCTCAGTTGGTAGAGCGCGCGCCTGAAAAGCGCGAGGTCACCGGATCGACGCCGGTCCCGGCCACGCTGCGGCACTCTCGCCGCAATCGCTCCGTCGCATCGTGCCGACGGAGCCGCGTGCTCAGAGTTCCTGGTGCTCTTCGACTTTGTCGAGAAACTGGCGAATCTCAGACGCTCGGAATCGGCGGTGGCCGCCCAGCGTACGGATCGCGGAAATCTTCCCGGCCCGCGCCCAGCGGGTCACGGTCTTCGGGTTCACGCGGAACATTGCGGCCACCTCGGAAGGCGTCAACAGTGCATCGTCGTCGGGGTGTCCCTGCATTGCGGCCTCCGGATCAGAAAAACAGCCCAGTCCTTTACGACCGGTTTCGGTAGAGGGAGAGTACTTGGTCCCCTCCGCCGCGACGGGGATACCCCGTGAAGCGACGTAGGTCCAACGTACCACTCGCTCCTTTTTTCCGGGTCGATCCTCTTGGGCGCCCGACAGAACCGGACCGTACACTCGCCCGGTGATGGCATCGGTGGTGGCAGTTGCGAATCAGAAGGGTGGCGTCGGCAAGACGACGACGACGCACAGCCTCGGTGAGGCCATGGCCGCCGCCGGGCGGCGGGTGCTGCTCGTCGATCTCGACCCGCAGGCGTGTCTCACCTACGCCGCCGGACTCGACCCCGAAAACCTCGAGTGCTCGTTGCACGATGTCTTGACCGGACGGAGCAACGCCGCCGATGCCGTGACGAAGGCGGGTCGGTGTTCGATGGTGCCCGCTTCCATCGACCTCGCCGGATCAGAAATCGCGCTGGCCAATCGCGTCGGTCGTGAGCACGCACTCGCACGCGCCATCGCGCCGATCCGAGACAACTTCGATGTCGTGCTCGTGGACTGTCCACCCTCGCTCGGGATCCTCACCATCAACGGTCTCACCGCGGCTGACGCGGTGGTGATTCCGCTGCAATGCGAGACGCTCAGCCACCGTGGCGTCGGGCAACTGCTCGAGACCATCGCCGACGTCCGAGCGTATGCCAAGCCGGACCTCGCGGTGCTCGGCGCGATCGCCACGATGTTCGACGCTCGCAGTCGCCATCCCCGTGAGATCGCCGCCGATGTCGCTCAGCGTTACGACCTGCGCGTGTTCGAGCCCGCCGTCCCGCGTTCGATTCGTTTCGCCGAAGCGCCGGCGTCGGGAGCCTCGATCCTCGACTTCGCCCCGACCTCGCGCGGCGCAGCGGCGTATCGAGAACTGGCGCGCCAGGTCGTCGAAAGTCTCGTCGCATGAGCAGCGGCGCCTCACCACGATCCGACGGCAAGCGCGCGCTCTTCTCGGCCGCGGTGCGAACTCCGGGAACCTTGGTCGTCGAGTGCGGATCGTGCCGAGGGCGCACGCGTATCACCTACACCGAGTTCGCCAAGCGATGTGTTCCGGTCACCGCATGGTTGCCGTGGCGAACGCACTCACGCTGGCTGCGGTGTCCATCGTGCGAGCAGCGCAGCTGGGTCTCGACGCGCTGGTTCGACTAACGCTCGGGTCAGGCGCGGTCGATGGTGACGGATCCCGTCCCGGGGCCGACGTCGCCGATGACCCACGCGTCGTGCCCGGCGGAGTTCGCGAGCTCGACGGTCTGGGCCGCCGCGTCGGGCGGAACGATCACACCCATACCGATCCCGAGGTTGAAGACCGCTTCCATCTCGTCATCGGTGACGTCGCCGGCGCGCTGCACCTCACCGAAAATCTCGGGCTCACGCCAGCGCGACCGAGTCACGCGCGCGTCTGCCTCGGGAGGAAGCACACGGTTCAGATTGCCGACAAGACCACCGCCGGTGATGTGCGCGAACGCGCGCACCGGAACCCCACGGCGAATCGCGGCGAGCGCGGGCGCGTAGATCACGCTCGGCCGGAGGAGTTCATCGGCAAGTGACGTCTCGGCACCGCTCCACGCGGGTTCGTCGAGCGAGCGGCCGGCGCGTTCCAACAACGCACGCCGCGCGAGCGAGTAGCCGTTGCAGCGCAAGCCGGGACTCGCGATGCCGACGATCGCGTCGCCGATGCTGACGTCCTTCGGCAAGACGTCAGCCCGCTCGGCGGCGCCCACCACGAACCCGACGAGGTCGAACTCCCCGGGCTGCATCAGCTGGGGGTGCTCGGACATCTCACCGCCGAGGAGCGCGGCACCCGCCTCCCGACAACCGGCGGCGATCCCACCCACGATGGTGGCGGCGATGTCCGGGTCGAGACGACCCATCGAGAGGTAGTCGAAGAAGAACAGTGGATCCGCGCCCTGGGCGGCGATGTCGTCCGCCGTGCCGACGAGGTCGATCCCGATCGTGTCGTAGCGACCGGTCGTCCACGCGATCACCGACTTCGTCCCGACCCCGTCGGTCGAGGACACCAAGACCGGATCGTCGTATTCGAGGTCCCGAAGGTCGAACAGCCCGCCGAAGCCGCCGATCGAACCCATCACGCCGGGCCGACTGGTGGACTCGGCGTGCTTCTTGATCAGTTCGACGGCGTGCTCGCCGGCCGCGATGTCGACGCCGGCCTGGGCGTACGTAAGGGGTTCGTTGGTCACGACGCAGGCGCAGAGAGATCGACCATCGGCGCCTCGAGGACCCGTTTGGCGTCATCCACGTCGAGGTCGACCGCCACGGGATAGTCCGCGGTGAGACACGCGGTGCAGAACGACGTTGGCGACGCATGCGTTGCGCGAGTCAGGCGGTCGATATCGAGGTAGGCGAGCGAATCAACGCCGAGGTATTCACGGATCTCGCCCACCGACAGGTCCGCGGCGAGCAGCTCGCCGCGTCGTCCGGTGTCCATGCCGTAGAAGCAGGGGTAGCGGTAGGGCGGCGACGACACCCGGAAGTGCACTTCGGCCGCACCCGCCTCCCGCAACATCGCGACCACCTGGCGAGTGGTGGTCCCGCGCACGATCGAGTCGTCGACGACCACAAGGCGCTTGCCGCGGATGTTCTCCGGCAGCGGGTTCAGCTTCATGCGCACGCCGGCGCCCCGCTGTTGCTGGTTCGGCTGGATGAACGTGCGGCCGACGTACCGGTTCTTGACCAGGCCGTCGCCGTAGGGGATGCCGGACGCGCGCGCGAAACCCTGGGCTGCCGGAATCCCCGACTCGGGGACCGGCATCACCATGTCCGCATCGATCGGTGACTGCTGCGCGAGTTCCTCGCCCATGCGTTGGCGCGCGGCATGGACACTCTGGCCGTAGAGACGCGTGTCCGGCCGGGAGAAGTACACGAACTCGAAGAGGCACAGACGGGGGGAAGGCTCCGCGAACTGAAACTCGCGATGCACACCGGATGCGTCGATGACGACCATCTCACCGGGCTCGACGTCACGCACGTAGTGCGCGCCGACGATGTCCAGTGCGGCGGACTCGCTCGCGAGCACCCAGCCGCCACCGTCGAGCCGGCCGAGCACCAATGGCCAGAAGCCATGGGGATCGCGGACGCCGATGAGGCGGCTGTCGTCCATCAGGACGAAGGAGAATCCACCTTCGAGCCGGGGCAAGACCTTTTCGAGCGCGAGTTCGAGTTCACGGCCGTCCGAGCGGGGCTCGGCCGGCCACTCGCGTGCAACGAGTTCTGCGACCAGCGCCGAGTCGGTCGTGGAATCGAACTGGGTCTCTTCCGGTGTCATCCCGGGCAGCATCCCGAGTCCGGACGCCAAGTCCGCGGTGTTCGTGAGGTTGCCGTTGTGACCGAGCGCGAAACCGGCGTCTCCGACCGACCGGTAGATCGGCTGCGCGTTCATCCACGACGACGAACCCGTGGTGGAGTACCGGTTGTGGCCGATCGCGAGGTGACCCTGCAGCGACGCCAAGCGGCGCTCGTCGAAGACCTGGGCGACGAGGCCCATGTCCTTCATCACCGTGATCGTCTCGCCGTCGCTCACCGCGATCCCGGCCGACTCCTGACCTCGGTGTTGGAGGGCGAAGAGACCGAGATAGGTGAGGTGAGACACCGACTGACCAGGGGCGTAGACCCCGAAGACGCCGCACGCATGACCGATGTTGGGACCGGTCGAGTCCGTTTCGCGCATCGAGCCCAGTATCGCAGAAGGGAGCCCGGAACGAGGAACCCCTGGCGGCGCTCCGACGCCGGTCATACCCTCCCTCGCATGCGCACCCGGTTCCGCGTTCTTGCCGCGCTCGGCATCGTCACACTCTCGGCGTGTGGCTGGACCCAGTTCCGTGGTGATTCGCGCCACACCGGGTCACATCCGTTCGAGCGCACGATCTCCCCAGCCAACGTCGCGTCGCTGACGCCGGCATGGACGAACTCGAACCAGAACTTGTTGGCCCAACAGGTGGTGGTGCGTGGCAGCCGCGCGTTCGTGCCCGCAAGCTTGAACTTCTACGCGATCGACACTGCGACCGGCGCTATCGCGTGGAGCATTCCTCGCACGAACGGAGTCTTCGGACCCGGCACGACGGACGGAGGAGTCGCGGCCGGGCAGGTCTTCGCGCCCGAGCGGTGGACCATCTCTACCGGGCGCTTGACCGGCGAGTCGAGTGGGTTGCTCCACATCCTGGACGCGAGCAACGGGGGCGAGCTCGGTACCGTGCCCCGCGGCGGCGGTCCGCCGGTCTTCGGCAGCACCTGGCGCTATCAAGCCATCAACGCCGACATCTTTCCGACCAACACGATTCCGAGCTACTACCACCGCGTCGACGCGTCGTCGGGCTCGGAATCGTTCACGGTCGAGTTCGTCCAAAGCTTCGTCGCCGACGTGGCTTCCGACGGCGACCACGTCTTCGCGGCGGTCGGCAACTTCACCTCGCTGCGATCGATTCCGCCCCGTGGGTGCGGCGCCGCGACCTGCTCGTCTCTGTGGCAGTCCGCACCCGGCGACATCTTCAACGCGCTCACCATCTCCGGTCCAACGGTGTTCGCGAGGACCGAGACCCGAGTCGAGGCCTTCCCCGTCGACGGGTGCGGGGGGAACCAGTGCGCTCCGCTCTGGACCACGCCCGACCCGACCTTGGGGTATCCGATCGACATCGCCGTCTCGGGTGACCGCCTGTACCTGACCCGTGGCCCGAAGCTCGAGGTGTACGCCGCGGCCGGGTGTGGAACCGCTCTCTGCCAACCGCTCTGGACCGGGACCATCACGGGGACGCCGACCGCCCCGAGCGTCGCGAACGGAGTCGTGTACGCCGGATCGTCAGATGGGACACTCCTCGCCTGGAACGCCGCCGGCTGCGGCGCGCCAACGTGCGCTCCGCTGCTCGCGCAGGCCCAAGGCGGTACCGTCGGCCCGGTCAGCATCGACCAAGGGTCGCTGTACTTCACGGTCGGCGGCGCGTTGCGCCGGCTCACTATCCCGGGTCCAGCGTGAGGACCCGCCGACCGGCAGTCCTCGTCATTGTGCTGGCCGCGATGTTGTCTGGGTGTTCTTGGACCCAACTACGTGGCAATGGGCAGCGCACCGGCGCGAACCCGTTCGCGCCGGGCGTCACGCTCGCGACGATCTCGAGCCTGACTCCGGCGTGGAACTCGGCCGATCACGGAGCGGTTGCTCAAGAAGTAACGATCCGGGGTGACCGGGCGGTCTTCGCCGGGAGCAGTGCGCTCTGGGCGATCGATGCGGCGACCGGCGCCGACGTCTGGCACGTGGACCGAACGAACGGCCACCAGACGAACGCTTTGATCCCGGCCACCACCTGGCGCTCGAACAACACCGCGGTCGTGGGGATGAACCAGTTCTGGACCGACTCCATCTCTGGCACGCCCTATTTCCAATGGCTGTCGCGTCTCGACGTGCTGGATCTCGCCACCGGAACCACCGTGAGCACCCGCGCGTCGGCGGCCCTGACTCCGCCGCTCGATGCCGGCGGCTGGCTCTACCTCCCGGTCGACTTGATCATCGCCCGGCCTGTGGCCTCAGGACAATCGGTCATTGACATCCACCTCGACGCACAAGCACTCGATGGCAGCGGCGCAACCTTCACCGTTCCGCTCTCGAGTCCGATAGAACCGATTTCAAGCCTCGCCGTCGATGGCGACACGCTCTACCTCCGAACCCTCACCGGCGTTCGGGCACTGCCGGCCCGAGGCTGCGGCCAGCCCGTGTGTACGCCAACGTGGCAGAGCACGTACCTCAACGCCAGCCCGACCGGGCAGATCGCGGTCGAGAACGGAACCGTCTTCGACCTGGCGTCGAACGGCGCGCTCACCGCGATCGACGCGGCTGGGTGCGGCGCGCCGACCTGCACCCCGCGATGGCAGGCCAGTTCGCAGTTCACCGGCGCCGGGTTCGCAGTCGCGTCGGGTCGGGTGTACGTGACCACATCGAATCGACTTTCGGTCTACGACGCCGCGGGGTGTGGCACGCCGACGTGCGCACCACTCTGGACCGGGACGGCCACCGGCACGCTCACCGCGCCGGCGATCGTCAACGACGTGGTGATTGCCGGGACAGTGGACGGCAACCTGACGATCTGGAATCGCGCCGGTTGCGGCGCGTCGACGTGCTCGCCCGCGTGGTCCCAGGCTCAGGGGGGCGCGGTCGGTCCGGTCAGCCCGATCGACCACGCGTTGGTCTTCACCGTCGGCGGTTCGGTCCGCAAGCTCGAAGTACCCCGCTCTCCAACGTGAGCGCGGTCGAGGCACCGGAGTGTCCTGGCCCACGCGGCGCGTGGACCCCAGTCATCGATCACCGCAGATGTGAGGCCAAGCGCGCGTGCGTTGAGGCGTGTCCGTATGACGTCCTCGGCGTCCAGCGGATCAGCCGCGCGGACTGGCACGACATCGGCACGATCGGACGGCTTCGCTCACGCGTGCACGGCCGGCTCACCGCCTACGCGGTGACGCCCGACGCGTGCCGTGGGTGTGGCCTCTGCGTCGAGGTCTGTCCCGAGGACGCCATCACCGTGCGCTCGTTCCCTGTACCTAATTGAGCCCCGACTTCAGACCGCGACCGCGCCCATGATCGTGGGGATGGCATCTCGGTACGCACGCGTGGCCTGCTCGAGTTCCACCGAGAATGCGCCGTCGACCGAGAGGTCTGCGCCCCGGGCGTGACCGATCAACGCAGCGGGGACGCCGGCGGCGCCCGCTGCGGCGATGAGGCCGGCGACCCGATCCGGCGCCACCGACATCACGACGCGCGACGCCGACTCCGAGAAGCATGCGAGCGCGTCACCGATGGTGACCTCGAACCCGACGCCACCGTTGATCGCCATTTCCGCGAGCGC